>CAYSQK010000037.1:0-10856 GCA_964433075.1 uncultured Dehalococcoidales bacterium | reverse complement strand
CACGGTTGATTGTTTTATTATAGCAATAAAATGAGGAAAGTCAAAAAGGGGTAAGGGTTTACAGTTTACAGTTCACAGTTTACAGTAGACAGTTATCAGTACGCAGTACGCGGTCGGCAGTGAGAAGAACGGGGCAGGTCCCCCCCCGCCAGCCTTCCCTCCCCGGGCTCTCGCGGGGAAGGGAAGGAAGGGGGAAAAGCAAAGAGTGAATCTATATTTTAAAGCAACCGGTAAATATTGCTTTAAAATCTGTTAAAATTCGATTCCCGGCTGGGCCTTAATACCTTTCTTGTAATGGTGTTTTATCTCAACGGCTTCAGTCACGGAATCGGCAAATTCTATAAGTTCCTGCGGCATGTCCCGGCCGGTGATGACGACGTGGAGACCGGAGGGGCGGTTCCGCAGGGTTTCGATAACG
Source organism: uncultured Dehalococcoidales bacterium (assembly GCA_964433075.1). Taxonomy (GTDB): domain Bacteria; phylum Chloroflexota; class Dehalococcoidia; order Dehalococcoidales; family UBA2162; genus MGML01. The sequence goes on along the minus strand of CAYSQK010000037.1, from coordinate 10,438 downwards.
TCACCGGTGTTCAGCCAGCCGAAGCGCAGCGGGTAGCTGAGTTCATCGAGGACGACCATATCATAATTGCCGGAACTGATGGTTTCTTTAGCGAATTCCCAGAGGTCGGCAGCCATGGTTTCACTTTTTTCGATATCTCCCATGACCCCCGGGCGGGCGAAACCATCACCTCCGGCGACCACGGCAATACCCATTTTTCGGGCAGCGCGGTGTTCACCGAAATTGGCTTTCGCGTTCTTGATAAACTGGAGCATGATGACGCGCTTGTTATGCCCCCAGGCCCGGAGGACCAGTCCCATGGCAGCGGTGGTTTTGCCTTTACCGTTGCCGGTGATGATAAGGACGAGGCCGCAGGTTGTGTTCTCCGTCTGCGCCGGGGTATTTATTCTATCCGGTAAAATTTGTTCCATCGGCATTTAATCAATTTCTCTTGTTTTTATTCAACTATACTTGATATTATACGGATGAAAAAGGTTTTTGTCAAGGGGATTTTGAGAGAATTTTTTACACCGTCAATAATGAGCAACCGGGAGGATTTTGTTACAAAAGGGAAGCTACAGGGAATTCCGCCACACTTCAAGGAACTGGGTGAGTATACGGGCGGTGGCGCCCCAGATAATATAGCCGTTGTGGTAATAGAAAAAGCCTTCGCTGATGCCGTTGTTAACGGGGTCATCTTCCTTTTTCAAGGCATCTTTCGCAAGCAGAACGGACACCGGGACGGTTATCACTTCAGCGACTTCAACGGGGTCCGGTTTGAGTTCGACCGGCCAGGGGATAACCCCGATCCAGGGGCTGATGAGGTAGTTGGTGTGCATGGTGGGTCGGTCATCGAGCGCCCCGAGAACTTCGACTGCAGTGGGTTCAAGCCCTATCTCCTCCCAGGACTCTCTGAGGGCCGTTTCCAGGGGTGTTTCATCGCATTGCTCACATCTCCCTCCGGGGAAGGATATCTGCCCTCTGTGGTCTCTCAGAGTGTCCGTACGACGGGTAAAGAGAAGATGGTACTCCCCGTCTTTCAGGAACAGGGGTATCAGCACGGCCGCGTAGGTGAGGGTTTCATCGATCAGTTGGAGCCGGTCTCTGGATGCGAGGTACCTTTTTAGTTTGAGTTTCATGTCTTCCATGTCACCTCTATGGTAGCACCGGAAGGAAGCCGGGACAATTCGAGAGAATGCTTAATTTCGAATCTACGGGGATGTAATGGTATAATACGATATCACCTGCATGGAGGATTTCATGGCCGGACGACCGGGATGGAATGACGAATACTGGAAAAACATGGACGAGGAGACGGCGAAGAAGCTGCGCTCGCGGTGTCCCCGCTGCGGAAGTTCGAACACCCATTTCAATGAAACATACGGCACGTGGCGGTGCAACAAATGCGAAAACATCTTCGTCATCAAGGGGTTGAACAAAAAAAAGCCCTGGTGGAAACGACTTTTCGGCAAAGGATAATGATGAAATCCACTATGAAACACCGACCGTCCGGATTCCTGTTCAAAGGACTCCTTGGTCTGATTCTTTCCGTATTTCTCCTGGCCGGTTTTTCTGCGCCCCAGAAAGCAGAAGCGGGCTGAGATGGCGAGAATTTCAGTCTGACCGTGGATGTCAGCACCGGCGGAGGGGATGTAACAATCGACCGCAAGAAACAGGATAACCTCCCCTTCATACAAACATACCCTGAAGGGTCAATCGTTACCATCGAAGCCGTGCCTTCGCTGGGTTACGTTTTCACGGCGTGGGAAGGTGATATCGCAAGCACGCAAAATCCGGAGCGGCTCGTCATCGACTGCAGCAGAAAGGTAACCGCCCGGTTTGCGGTGGACTGGCGGCTTATAAGCATCTTTGCCGGCGGCATCATCTTCATCGCCATGTTTATCGCCGTCAGCATCACCTGGCGGACGGGATCGGGTAAAGAACCGGCGGAGCATAACGAAGAAAGCGCACCCGGCTCAGGCGCAACGACAACCGATTAACGGGAAAGGCCGGGGAGGATGCAGGTGCGGACGGCTTCGGAAACGCCCTGGCGGGAGACGGCGAGGGTAACGTAGTCGGCAACAGATTTCACTTCATCAGGCGCATTGCCCATGGCAATAGCAAGACCGGCGGCATTCAGAAGCGGGATATCGTTCATGCCGTCGCCGATGGCAACAACTTCATCAGGAGTAATACCGAGGAATGAGGTCAGCGAACGAAGGGCTTTGCCTTTGTTGACATCACGGGCGACGATATTGATAAAATCGACCTCCGGATAAGCCGGGGTTTTCGTCCACGAGAAGTGAAGCCTGTCTTCGAAAAACGTACAGAATTCGCGGGCTTTCTGTTTTTCCTCCGGAGAAGCAACGACGAGAGTACCCTTGATGAAACGTTCACGGTGGAGGATTTCCCTGAAATCAACAAAATCAGCATCGAGCTTGAAGAAGTCGCGCCTGATATCGGTTGCCCAGGTCGGTTTTTCCGCGAAGAACTGCGTTTTGGAATACAGGTCGAAATCGAGCGAGACCTGCCGCGCGTAGTCAATCATCCCGGCGACAAGGGGGGTATCGATAGGGTCAACATAGACCTCCTCGTCTTTCTCCGGGTTATAGACGAGGGCACCGTCGAAGAAGACGTGATAGCCGTCGAGCTCAAGCTGGTCAAGGAAGGGGCGGACTGCCTGGACAACCCGGCCGGTCGAAAGGGACACGGTGATGCCCGAGGCAACAGCAGTTTTCAGCGCCTGTTTATCAATATCCGAAATGACGCCGTTGACATCGAGGAGGGTACCGTCGATGTCGACGACGAGGAGTTTATACCTGTTACTCAAATTTCCACCTGTTTCCTGTCCATTTTACCATTAAAAAGTGTTATACTGTCAGGGAAATGAACGGAGTTTTATCAGCCGCCGATATCAGACATCTCATCGGGCAGCAACCGCCGCTCATCGAGAACTTTTTCAACCTCGATGCCCAGGTTCAGCCGAACGGGTTCGATATCACCGTAAGGGATATTTTCCGAATGACGACTCCCGGGAGGATTGCCGTCAGCAACAGCAACCGAGCCGTTTCGGAACTCACTCCGCTGGAGTACGACAGCGAGGGGTACATACGGCTCGAGCCGGGGATTTATTCAATCAACTACAATGAAATCGTCAACCTGCCGGTTACGGTCATGGCACTCGCGCGGCCGAGATCGAGCCTGCTGCGGTGCGGGGTAACAGTGGGAACGGCGGTCTGGGATGCCGGCTATTCCGGCCGGTCCGAATCGCTCCTGACGGTCAGCCATCCGGAAGGATTCACGCTCCAGAAGAATGCCCGCGTCGTGCAGCTCGTCTTTTTCACGCTGACCGGACAGACAGAAGGGTACAGCGGCGTGTACCAGAACGAAAACACGGGAAAGTAACCTTCAGATAACGATATTGAGGGCAGCCGGAACAATGCGGAATGAGACCGGGCCTTCGCCGAGGAGTTCGCCGTCAGCCTGGACAAGAATCCGTTCCTTCAAATCGACCGAGATCGATGCCGCGCGTTCGAACCTGACTTTCGGGTGGCTGCCGATGGTGCCGTTGTAGAGCATCGGGAGTGACTTCATCAGATTGAATTTACCGACATCGCCGATGATAGTGACATCGAAAAGCGCGTCATCCATGAGCGCTTCCGGGGCGACATTCATGCCGCCGCCGAGGTAGTTACCGTTGCCAACCATGATACTGAGAACTTTCACTGATTCTTTTTTTCCGTCGATATCGATAGTGACGTTCCTGTTGCGGTAACCGATGAGGGTTCTGAGGAGCCCCATCATGTAAGGGATGGTACCGCCGAGGCGTTTCGGCATCTTTTCAGTAGCTTCGACTGCCGAAGCATCGAAACCGATACCGGCGGCGTTGACGAAGTAGCGCTCCATTTTCTGGCCGTTTTTCATGAAAGTGACGGCGCCGACATCAATGGTCCGCCGCTTCGGGCTCATAAGAATCGAACCGGCGTTTTCCCAGTCCATGGGGATACCAGCTGAGCGGGCGAAATCACTGCCCGTCCCGGTACTGACGACGCCAAAGGAGACTTCCGGGGCATTTTGCGTATTCATGATACCATTGGCAACTTCGTTGACTGTGCCGTCACCGCCGACCGCCACCAGGTAACGGTAGCCATCCGAGGCGGCTTCGCGGGCCAGCTCGATAGCATGGCCGGAGCCTTCGGTATAGTTATGATCGTAGGTAAGACCTATCGAGGTAAGGAGGCGGCTGAGGTCGGGCCATTTCCTGTATGTGGAGTTCGCTCCCGCCGCCGGGTTGATAATGACTTTCGCGTGTGTTTTCGCCATACTGTTAAATCGCCGTTAACCCTCTCATCGTATTTCTCCGCTTCCTCCTAGGCTAACTGGCGCCGCCTGCTTATCCACAAGCTCAGGATGAACCCGATAATCAGATACCCGGTCGTACCCCAGGCGGTGAGGCCGATATCAGGTGTCTCAATACTAAAATATTCACTCATGCCTTCCATGCCGTACATTTCGGCGGCACCTTCGGGCATCATGCTTTCGATAAATAAGTCCACCCCTCCGTAGACGTAGGCGATGTTATCACCGCCGGCGGCGGGCAGGAACCAGTACGGCTGGTCGGCCATCGAGAGAACGCTGCCGATGATGCCGGAAAGGACCATCAGGAGCACGAGCGAGATGATAGTCGCGCTCATGGCGCTCTTCGATATCGAACTGAAGAAGAAGGTAATCGAAATCACCGAGCAGGCAAAAAGGAGGCAGAGACCGAACGACTGCCATATCTCCGAAGGAATCTCACCGTATATCGCCTGAAGGGCGATACCGGTGATGAGATAGCCGAAGACAACAAGGATGATAATGGCGGCAACGCCCGCCAGGTACTTGCCGGTGACGAGGGTAACCCTCTTGACAGGATTGGTAAAGAGGATAAAGCCGGTCTTGCCTTCGAACTCCCCGGCAATCGCATCACCGGAGAAAAAGACTGCGCCGATAGCTGCCAGGCTGGGACCGATAGTAAGGAGAGCTGCCATCCCAGCAGCGTCGTCCGGGTACTTGCCCATCAGAGCCGGCATGAGGACAATGACGGCCAGTTCGGCAATAAACGTCAAGGCCATTATGATATACAGCCGCTTCCGGCGGATATGCTTCAGAAATTCATAGGAAGCGACGACCCGTAATTTAGCGAATTCGCTCAAAAGCCGCCTCCCGTCAGTTCGAGGTACGCTTTTTCAAGCGAACCGTACTTTTGCTCGAGTTCAGTGACATTATCATACGCGAGGAGGTGACCGTGGTCGACGATGGCCACTTTTTCACACACCTGAGTGACTTCATTCAACTGGTGTGATGCGTAGAAGACGGTTTTTTCCTGACCGGCCTGTTCGATAATACTCCTGAATTCGACGACGCCGCGGGGGTCGAGCCCAAGGCTCGGCTCATCGAGGATGAGCACCGACGGGTCATGCAGCAGTGCCTGAGCAAGACCGAGCCGCTGCTTCATACCGCGGGAGAATTTTTCGACTTTCTGGCGCCGCCATTCTTCGAGCCGGACAAGCCGGATGACTTCGGTAATCCTCTCATTTAGAAAAGGAGCCTTCATACCACGGATTTTGCCGAGGTAACCGAGGATCTCTTCCGGCGTCAGATAAGTATAAAATTCGGGGGTTTCGATGATGGTGCCAATCTGGCCGAGTGCCTGCTCCGGTTTTTCGGTGACGCTGATACCGTTGATAAAAGCGGTACCGGAGGAGGGACGGATGAGCGCACAGAGGATTTTCAGAGTGGTACTTTTCCCGGCGCCGTTCGGGCCGAGCAACCCGATATTCGCATTCTGTTCAACGCTCAGAGACAGGTTATCGAGAGCAAGAAACTTCCCGTAATACCTGGTAAGACCTTCAATTACAATCGATTCAGTCATTCAATACCTGTGCTGTTATCTTCATTGTAGCACTAATGGTACAAAAGCAAAAAACCGCACTGTTCATCAATCCAGAAAGGTGATGACAGAAGAAGGTCTTTCTTTCATGTCAACTTCAATACCGGCTTCTTTGAAAAGGTCGATGAACCGATCATCGTTGTATTTCCCGAACGTTACAAACCTTTTGATACGTGCGTTCACCAGCATCTTGGCGCAAAGGACACAGGGAGTATGTGTGCAGTAAATGGTACTTCCTTCGATACTGACACCGTGAAGAGCCGCCTGAATAATGACATTCTGTTCGGCGTGAATAGCCCGGCAGATTTCGGTCCTCTCACCGGACGGGATATTCAGCTCATTTCGAAGACATCCCAGTGAGAGGCAGTCATTCTGACCGGCGGGAGCACCGTTATACCCGGTAGCGAGGATATGCTTGTCTCTGACGGCAACGGCACCGATGTGATGCCTCAGGCACGTCGAACGTTCTCCGACGACAGCAGCTATTTTCAATACATAATCATCAAATGCAAGACGGGCATTAGGCTGGGTCATGATTTAAGTTTCTCCATAAGTACGTCCGCTGCTGCCACAAGGTCTTTCTTTGAGGACTCGTTGATGAGGGTAAAATCCGACATGGCAATCGGGCCGCCCTTGTTTATTTTTTCGATTTCCGCCCGGTCGCGGCTCTCGGCTTCCTCGATTGTCCGGCCCCTGTTTCCACGGACGGTCAGTCTGGAGTACCGGGTTTCCGGAGACGAATAGACCGCCACGACAAAGAAATCAGCTCCGTAGGCTTCTTTGAGAAAGAGGTATTCTTCCCAGGAATAGAGGCCATCGATGACGATGTCGCCCGTTTCGAGGGCGGCATCAATCTTCGGTTTGTTAAGGAGAGCGTAGGCAGCCATACCGTGTTCCCGGCGGAGTCCTTCTCTGACAACACGTTCGTTTTCTTCAGTCAGCGGCAACCCTCGTTTCAGAACGACTTCATCGGTGATATCGCCGAACCGTATCCTTGCATACCCCTTCTCTTCAAACCGCGAAGCAACCTCTGATTTACCGGAACCGGCCATACCGACAATCGACACAATTTTCATGTCCTCATTATAGAAGAGAACAGACGGCAAGGCAATCGACAGTCTCGGAAACACTTTCCGGAGCACCGGTGAACGGGGCAGCATGGTATCGGTGAAGTAAATCTGGTATGATACATGGAAATGTATCATCGGAGGGCATATGCAGAAACCTGATTCGGTTCAATGGGCAAATCCGGGTGCTGTCGGGCTTGCAGCCTTCGGATTCAACACGATTTTGCTTCAAATCCACAACATCGGCCTCATGGAGAGCGTCATCCCTCTTGTCTACGGTCTTTTCTGGGGAGGAGCCGCCCAGGTGATTGCCGGTGTTATCGATGCCCGGCGGGGGGACACGTTCGGATTCACGGCATTCACTTCCTACGGCGTGTTCTGGATAGGGCTCGCTTCGGCATTCATGTTCCAGTGGCAGGGGCTGGTCACGCTCGATAACGAAGGGCTCGGCTGGCTGATGATATGCTGGGCGGTTTTCACCGGCTACATGAGCATAGGCACCTTTAAAATCACGAAGACCCATACCTTTGTCTTTCTCTCACTGACGGTCCTTTTCATCCTTCTGGCACTGCATTTCCTGGTCGGTATGTCCGCCGTTATCGCAGGAGTCGAAGGCCTGTTCTGCGGAGCAGCAGCAGTATACGGCTCGATGGCAGTGGTAACGAACGACAAATACGGACGGACAGTTTTCCCGCTCGGCCAGTACAAGAAATAAAACAGTAACGCCGCCCGGAAATTCCGGGCGGCGATTTCATATACGTTTCAGGGGCAGTCCGGCAGTGTTTACTCCTGCCAGTTGGGGTGTTTCCGCATCTTTCTGAAAACAATCACGAGCCACACTACTGCGACGAAAACGCCGCAGAGGTCAGAGAAAGGCATTGATATCCAGACACCCGTCAGTCCCCAGAAATGGGCCATGATGTACATTGCCGGTATGAAGAATATCAACTGGCGAGAGAGTGACAGGAATAATACGGTAAGACCTCTCCCCATACCCTGAAATACCGAGGTCGTGCCGATGGCCAGACCAATAACCGGCAGCATAGCTATCATGATTCTCATCGCCGGAACCGCCAGCTCCAGGAATTCGGGTTCCTGATTGAAGATACCGATAAGCTGGGGAGCAAAAATCATCAGGAATACCGTTGCCACACTCATCAGCCCAACCAGCCAGAGAGAGGCGAGACGGAATGCCTTCCACATGCGCTTCCATTTACGGGCACCGTAATTGTACCCGGTAATCGGGAGCAGGCCGTTCGATATACCGATAATCGGCATGAAAGCAAAGTCGACAACCCTCATGATGATACCGACAGCGGCGATAGCCATCGATGAAAATCCTGAAAGAACGTTATTCAAGAGCATGAAGGTGATGCTCTCGGTTATCTGCGTCAGCATCGAAGGCAGTCCGACGCGATAAATCTCCTTAATGATTTTGTAGTTGGGGCGCATATCGGCAATCCCGACATGGTAAGCAGATTTCTTCGCCAGAATATAGAAAAGACACAAAAGTCCGGCAATGGCCTGCGATATTACCGTTGCGAGGGCTGCGCCGGTGACTCCCATTTCCGGAAATATCCACCAGCCGAAAATGAGGAACGGGTCGAGCACCGTATTCAGCACCGCTGCCGTCACCATAAAAATCATGGGGCGTACCGCATCACCGGAGCCGCGGAGCATATCCATGGCAACCATGCCGAAGAAGACGGTAATACCGCCGTACCCGATAACGGTCAGGTAGTCACGGGCAAAATCCATGATATCCGGTGTGGCGCCGCACAGTTTTAAAATAGTCTCCGGAAACCCGACAGCCAGAATGAGGAATATACCACCGAACAGCAGGGTCAAGGGAAACACCTGCCCGGCAATCCGGTTGGTGGCTTTTACGTTCCCTTCGCCGAAACGGCGGGCAACGAGAGAACTGACACCGATACCGGTGCCGCCGCCGATTGCCATGATAAGGGTGGTGAAAGGCATAATCACCGTCAGTGCGGCGATTGCTTCATGTCCCAGGCCTGATACCCAGAAGGTATCTATAATATTGTAGAGCGCCATGGTTACCATCGAGGCAATTCCCGGTAAACCCAGGCTGAGGAGAAGTTTCCCCAATGGAGCGTAACCAAGGCGCTCGGTTGTATCTTTCAGTTCTGATTCACTCCCTGTAAATTTTTAGCACGCCTAACAATCCTAACAGGTTATAAATTTATATTCAAGAGTCATCAACAAAATATTATCTGTCTCAAGTCATCGCCGGATATGTGATATAATGCTGACGAAGTAACAGAGAAATGATGAATGACGTAACGAACCTCTCTGAAATGATGAAGGCCAGGCTCTCCGATGAATCACAGGAAATCCTGACTATTTCGGTTCGGGCAGCAGCCGGCATGGACGCGAACCTCTATCTCGTCGGAGGCATCGTCCGCGACCTTCTGCTGGGGAGAAAAAGTTACGACCTTGACCTGGTAGTCGAAGGAGATGCTATTGCTCTGGCCGCCCGGTTTGCCGATATTACCGGCGGGAAAATCACGGTCCATTCACGGTTCCGAACGGCAACAGTGAAATGGAGAGGCCGAAGCATCGATTTCGTGACCGCCCGTTCGGAAACGTACCCAAAACCGGGAGCTTTACCGGTGGTGAAACCGGGGAAGCTCAATACCGACCTTGCCCGGCGTGATTTCACCATCAACGCCATGGCGGTTATCCTGTCACCGGAACAGTACGGAAATATCATCGATCCCTTCAACGGACAGGTTGATTTGACAAAGAAACGTATCCGTATCCTGCACGACCGCAGTTTCATCGACGATGCCACCCGCATCTGGCGGGCGATACGGTATGAACAACGGCTCGACTTTACGATTGAACCCGGTACCTTCAGTCTGCTCGAGCAACACCGTTCGATGCTTGCCACCATCAGCCGCGACCGTATCCGGCACGAACTGGAACTGGTGCTGAAAGAAGACAAACCTGAAAAAGCCCTGCGACGGGCAACTGAGCTCGGAGTGCTCGAGGACATTCATCCCGGACTGAAGGCTGACGAATGGCTTTCCCGTAAATTTACCGAAGCCAGAAAGAACAGCGCTCCCGAAAAACCGGCAGCAGAGCTGTACATGGCGCTGCTGCTGTACCGACTGGACGGAGAATCAATGCACCAATTAACAACCGACCTCAACCACCGGAAGCAGCAGACCTCAGCCATCAACGGCCTCAGAGAACTGAAAATGAACACCGATTCTTTATTAAACGATTCACTCGGCACCGGAGAGTTGTACCGGCTGCTGAACCGGTACCCGGCGGTTTCACTGACGGCGGTATCAATCGGCGAGGACAATCCGCGGATTCGAGAGAGCATCAGGCTGTATTCGGAAGAACTGAAACATACCCGGACGATACTGACCGGACAAGACCTTCAAACGATGGGAGTGCCGTCAGGGCCGCAGATAAAAAAAATCCTCAC
>CAYSQK010000036.1:0-11034 GCA_964433075.1 uncultured Dehalococcoidales bacterium | reverse complement strand
TTAGTTCTCTGCCGCAACGGTCACATATCAATTTTTTCATTGTAACAATTACTTACTTTTTCTTTTCCATCCGGCTGCTGCAAGAGGGGCGACTGCCAGCCACAATGTGATGGTGACGAGCATCGCGTCGATGTAGCTGATGGTGTCGACGGTACTGATTTTAGGGCCGACAATATTCCACAGTGCCATGACGATGACTGAACTGATGAAAAATCCGGGAATAGCTCCGAGTATAGTCAAATAGCCAAACATGTTTTTAACCCTCCCGACGATGTTTATTGACGAACCGTTTGATTCGATGAAGCGCTTCGAGAATATTCTTCATGGAAGTGGCGTAACAGCACCGGACATACCCTTCTCCGCATGCTCCGAATGCTGAACCGGGAACAACCGCAACCTTTTCTTCCTTCAGCAGGGCTTCGGCAAATTCATCAGATTTCATTCCGGTCGAGGTAATGCAGGGGAACACATAAAAAGCTCCCCTGGGTTCGAAACAGTTTATTCCTATATCGGCGAATCCTCTCAGAATAACTTTTCTTCTCCTGTTATAATCATCGACCATTTCTTTTACGTGTGATTCTCCTGATTTAAGAGCTTCCAGAGCCGCTACCTGCGACATGGTGGAGGCACACATCATGGTATATTGATGAATTTTCGTCATGGCGGCAGTAATTTCAGCGGGAGCAGCGGAATACCCGATGCGCCAGCCGGTCATGGCGTATGCTTTCGAGAAACCACCGAGCAGAATCGTGTTCTGTTTCATCCCGGGAAGCGATGAAAAACAGATATGCTTCACGCCGTATATCAGCTTGGCATAAATTTCATCCGAGATAACCAGCAGATTTTTCGATAAAGCCAGTTCTCCGATTTCAGCCAGTTTTTCACGACTCAGGACTGCTCCGGTTGGGTTAGCCGGAAATCCGAAAAGGAGTGCCCGTGTCTTCGGTGTTATTTTCTTTTCGATTGTTGAAGCACTGATTTCAAAATTATCTTCCTGATACGTCGGTATCTTGACGGCTGTTCCTCCTGCCATAACGATGCATGACTCATAGGCAACATAACACGGGTCGGGGATGATGACTTCATCACCCGGGTTGATGATTGCCCTTGCCGCAAGGTCGAGCGCTTCACTGGAGCCGACGGTGATGAGAAGTTCCGATGTCGGGTTATACTCTACGCCATAATTGTTCTTCAGATTACGGGAAAGTTCCTGGCGTAACTCCGGTGTCCCCGAATTCGAGGTATACATGGTATACCCCTTTTCCAGGGAATTGATGGCTGCTTCACTGATGTGCCACGGCGTTGTGAAATCAGGCTCACCAACACCGAGCGATATGACTCCTTCCGTCGATGCCAGAAGGTCAAAAAAACGGCGTATCCCGGAGGGCGATAACCGGTTAGCCCGGTCCGATAAACGGTACTTATTTTGCTTGGTGACAACATTATCAGGCATGAAAGTCTCCAATAATATCAGGACAAACGGCGGTTACAGGATAACCGGTTGTCTCTTTACTTCTTCTTTTTCACCGATGATTTCACCTTGTTCTTTATACCTTTTGAGAACAAATTGAGTTACGGTGGCTTGTACTCCCTTGATATGAGAAAGTTTTTGCGATACGAAATCGGCTATTTCATGGTTGGTTTTTCCGGTAACCAGAACAGATAAATCATAGGTTCCTGAAACGAGATATACCGTTTGTGTTTGTGGAAAACGGGCGATTTTTTCAGCTATCGAATCGAACCCCGTATCCTTTTCCGGTGTCAGCTTTACTTCAATAAATGCCCATACCCGTTCTTCATCGGTTTTTTCCCAATCGATGATTGTCTTGTATTTGAGAATAGTCCGGTTGTTTTCGGCTTCCTTTATTGAACGGGATACTTCGGATGGCGATATTCCTGTCATCTCTGCTATCTGTTTATTGGTAGTTCGAGCATCATTTTCAAGTATTTTCAGTATATCTTTATCCATTTGTCTGACTCCAACGGGTTTATCGGTGACCGGGTCTCAATTTGTATCATTATAGCAGAGTTACACTGAAAAGTGAGCAGGTGTTGCGAAAAGAAATACTTTCATGAAGGTTTTATTGTTTTTCCGTGTTTCCGGGCCGTCGAATACCGCGAAAATTTTATCAGTGGCCGAGATAGCGGCATCGTGAAAAGGAACAGGAACATAAACCCTGTCAAAAAGGAGTCATGAACCTCTTATAACACAGGTTTTTGCTTGTGCCAGTCGGTTACCTGCTGATATGCATGGCTTACCCTGAACAGGATTTCTTCGGAGAAAGGTTTGCCGATTATCTGCATTCCTGCCGGCAGTCCTTCAGAAAATCCGGCGGGAATCGAGATTGCCGGAACACCGGCGATATTGATGGGCAGTGTGCAGACATCGCTGAGATACATTTGTACCGGATTATCGGTTTTTTCACCCATTTTAAAGGAAACCGTCGGCGACGTCGGTGTTATCAACGCATCGACTTTCGTGAAAACCCTATCAAATTCCTGACGAATAATCGTTCTGACTTTCTGGGCTTTCAGGTAGTACGCATCGTAATAACCGGAAGAAAGAGCGTACGTTCCGAGCATTATTCTCCGTTTGACTTCCGGACCAAATCCGAACTGGCGTGTTTTCTGCATCTGGTCCCACATGCTGTCTGAATCAGGATAAGAAAAACCATATTTAACGCCGTCATAGCGTGCCAGGTTTGCCGATGCTTCGGAGGGAGCGATGATGTAGTAGACCGCCAGAGCATATTTTGTATGGGGTAGTGATACCTCTTCTATGTGTACGCCGAGTTTTTCAAGCTCGGATATCGCTTTTCGAATAACCGATTCAACTCCGGGCTGCATTCCTTCGACAAAATACTCTCTCGGCACGCCGAGACGAAGCCCTTTGACGTTTCCGGTCAGACTTGACATATAATCGGGAACCTCATGGGGAGATGACGTCGAATCCCGTTCGTCGTATCCGGCGATGGCGTTCATTACCAGTGCACAATCGGTAACGTCTTTGGTAAGCGGTCCTATCTGGTCGAGCGAAGAAGCGAAAGCGACAAGTCCGTACCGGCTGACTCTTCCGTATGTCGGTTTTAATCCGGTAACGCCGCAGAGTGCTGCCGGCTGCCGAATACTCCCTCCGGTATCCGAACCGAGGGCGTATATCGTTTCATCGGCCGCGACCGCTGAAGCGGACCCTCCGCTGCTGCCGCCCGGAACCCGCTCGAGGTCCCACGGGTTATGTGTTTTGAAAAAGGCGGAATTTTCGGTGGATGAGCCCATGGCAAATTCATCCATGTTGGCTTTCCCTATCATGACGGCGCCGCAGGCTGATAACCTTTCAACAACCGTCGCGTTGTTTGGGGGAATGAAGTTTCCGAGCATGGTTGAAGCGCAGGTAGTACGGGTGCCTTTCGTACACATGTTATCTTTAATCAATACCGGGATGCCCGTGAGTGGGGTGCTGTTCCCTTCAGCGATGCGTGCATCAGATTGTTGTGCCCGTTCAATGGCTGCATCACGTGTTACGGTAATGAAGGCTTTTACTTTATCATCGACTTTTTCAATACGTTCAAGACAATCCTTCGTCAGTTCGACCGAAGATATCTTCTTGTTTCGTAACAGGTCTGATGCTTCATGAATTGTTAACTGATTCAGGTTGCTTATCGGAGTAACCCCCCTTTATTGATGTGCGTCTTTTTTTACCGTAAATATCATGGAACCTGTTTAGGCGCCGTGTTCTTCGAGAACGGCTTTGATTTTGAAGTAATCCTGCTCTTTTTCCGGAGCATTGGCGAGAACATCCCGGCTGTCCAGAGAAGGTTGTATGATGTCTTCACCGATGACATTCGAAAGTTCTATTGATTGTGCTGTCGGCTTGATAGCATCAGTATCTATTTTCTGAAGCTCTTCGAAGTTTTCCAGTATATTGGAGAGTTGTTCGCTGAATATATCTACTTCGGCATCCGTTACCCCTACCCGGGCGAGAAGCGCAATGTGCAGGACTTCCTCACGGCTCAGCCTCATGTTTGACCTCCGTTGTTCGGTAAATTCAGGAAATTATAACATCGGTATCCGAACAATCGCAACAAGGCTGCGTGGTATAATGACCTCGAAGACATGAAGAGAACCAGACTGATTATCGCTATTGTCAGCACCATTTTTGAATTACTGGTGATGCTTGCTGTCGTCCTGTGGGGACTGCCTCAGTTAGACGTTTACGTACCGGTATGGGCCTTGATTCCGGTTATGATTATCTGGGTTGTTTACTCTGTATATACGTACCGGAAAGGTTCGAAAGTATTGTATCAAAAAAGCCCGACAGGACTTCCTGACATGATTGGGACGAGGGGAAAAACCGTCGGACACCTCGATCCTGAGGGATGGGTAAAAATACGAGGGGAACTATGGTCGGCCTCATCAGTATCCGGCGCCATCAAACCGGATACTGATATCATCGTTACCGGACAATACCGGTTAAAACTGACGGTCCGCGCTGTTGATAATCTATACGCTGTCAATCCTGAACCGTAGGTTGCTCCATGTCTGCCTGGTTATTTTTTCTCTTGTATACAAACGAAATAACGGTTAACGTGAGGCCGGTTACCAGCAGGCAGATACTGAAGATCTCGAGCGGTTTCATGACACCGTTTATCAAATCGATTGTCCATTCTTCCATAGCCGGAGGAATCCCGGTTCCCTGCAGTCCCTTGCCGATGAAGTAATGCCCTGCCCATATGCCTCCATACTCGATAATGCCGTATATCAACAATGGTACCCCGATTTTTTGGGTAATTGATTTAACATCCCGTAATACCAGGATAATACCGATTGTTATCAGGACGATGAAGACGATGAACAGAATGAACACAAGCTGGAAATAAGAAACATACTTTCTTACTTCGATGAGTTGATTTTCAGCTTCAATGGAGGCTTCATCGATGCTGATTCTGATATCGTTGAGCGATGCCTCCATATCCGTGATACTGCCGGAGAAACTGGAAGCCACCTGCGGGTCAATGACATTTTCATCGATGGTGTACGTCGATGGTAATGAGCCGTTAATGAGGTCGCTTATATTGGTATCATAGTATTGCTCTCGTTCTTCGGGTGTCAGATGAGCGTATTCCGGAGGAGGTGAATTGACAAATTCATCTTTCAGTGTTGCATTGAGTTCTACGATGACGGTGTCGAGCGATATAACAAAGCTGAAACGTTGTTCAATACCAAGAATGTAGTCAAGAAAGACACCGGCATTGTCATTGATTTGAGCCTCTAATGCTGGTTTGAGATTTTCGACTGCCGCCGGTACGTGTGTCGCCAGCGAATTCAGTTCTGCGGGTAACTGATTGATAATCAGTGCGGTGATTTGTGCTTGAGCCTCAGAGGTAACATCGGTTTCTTCAAGAAGTAGAGTGACGAATTCATCATCCAGTACGGTATCTCGTAAAGTCCGCCGCAAATCGATGTCCTGCGTTTCTCCAAGAAGGTATTGAAATACAGGGGCGGTGAATTCGGTAATATTCGTCTTGATGTCCGTTTCTCTGTTGACAATGGTGGTTCGGAAAGCGTTCATGAAATCGTCAGGAAGTTTGTTTTCGTCGGTTTGATTTTGTTGAATCGAATCGATAAACGCTGCGAGATCGATTTCGTCGGCGATTTCGCCGATGAAGGTTTCATTGAAGAAAGAGTCTTTCAGTGTTCCTTTTATGTTTGGAGAGGTCTTTTTGCCGAGGAGATAATCATAAACTGAATCGACGGCGACGCCGATTTTTTCCTTGACGACAGGTTCGGTTTGCGTGATGACGGTTTTAATGCCGTCGATAAGAGATGAGGTATCACCGGACCCTTCGGTTGTGACGACATCGTCCAATATTCGGACAGTATCTATTTTCTCGACGCGGTCGTTGATGAATTGAGGACTCAATACGGTACTTCGTATCGTAAAAAGAACTCCGAAAACCAGAATTCCTGCAAAAAGTAAAAACCCAAGCAGGTTTGCCGTCAAATTTTTCATGTTCTCACGCTTTCCCTTTTGAGGTTTCGAAACAAAATTATTTTTCCTGTATAAACAGCAATATACCATACTGTCTGTTTGCGATAAAGAACCGGAAGGGTCGGATTGGTACAGGCAGTACCTGTCATTTTCTTGCGACAGATAATACCATGATAGTATGATAGACCTGAATCTTTCGGGATTCCAGTGAAAGGAAGTAGAGTACGTGAAACATGCAGTATAGAGTAAGTTACCGGGGAAGTGACGGGTTTCGGTTGGGACCCATCGGCTTCCTGATACTGATTAATCTGATTTTACTAATCGTAACCCTGATAGTGCCGCGATTGAAGTTCGACCTTGGGCTGGCTCCTTTTATGGTTACTTCCCGTCCGTGGACCATCATTACCAACATGTTTATCCATGATGGTATCTGGCATTTTTTTACCAACATGCTGACCCTGTTCTTTTTCGGTAATTATCTGATGAGGTATACCGGGAAAACAGGGTTCTTTGTCACCTATTTTCTCGCCGGATTGATGGGTAACCTGTTTTATCTGGGCTATGCCCAGATATCGGAAGCGACGATGTATTCGGTTGCAATAGGCGCCTCGGGGGCTGTGTTTGGCGTTGCCGGCGCTTTAACGGTACTGAAGCCGAAAATGACGGTGTTCATCATACCCATACCGGTACCGATTCCCCTCTGGATAGCGATTCTGGGAGGGTTCCTCCTTCTTTCTATCCCCGGTTTTGCCGGTAATATTGCCTGGCAGGCGCACCTGGGGGGGCTCGTTTTAGGACTGATTGTCGGCCTGTATTACCGGAAGAAACCTCGTATCTATCTCGGTTAACCGTTGACTGAAAGGACTGTTCAACAACAATGGCTCTGTATCCTGAAACAACCGCCTATATAAACGGTGAAAAACTTGATAAGACCCTCGAAAGGATAGCCGGAGAGATAAACCGGGATTATCAGGATAAGAACCCGCTTGTCATCGGTGTTCTGGTGGGGTCGTTCATTTTCCTGGCGGACCTTGTCCGGAAACTGAACATGCCTCTCGATATTGAGTTTGTCCGGTTGTGCAGTTATGGTTCAGGCACTGAGAGTTCAGGAGATGTCAGGATGGTACTCGAGCCCCGGGCTTCGGTAAAAGGAAGGGATATTCTTGTCGTGGAAGACATAATCGATACGGGATACTCTCTTTCTTTTCTCTTGAAATATCTTGAAAATTTACAACCGGCTTCTGTTAAACTTTGTGTTTTAATGGATAAACCTTCGAGGCGGAAAGTCGATGTCAAAATAGACTACGTCGGGTTTACCGTTCCGGATGAGTTTCTGGTTGGGTACGGCCTTGACTGCAACTCGAAATACCGGAATATACCGGAAATTTGTCTTCTGAGTGATACGAAAAGTGAACCGAAATAATACTGAATATTATAAGGCTGATCTCCATGTTCATACCCCTGAGTCATTATGTTATTCAAGTTCGTCTTCAACTCCCGCCGATATTGTTGAAGCCGCTCTCTCGGCTGGAATTCAAGTACTTGGAATCACTGACCATAATTCTGTGAATGGGATAGAAGGAATACGCGAAGCTGCTCAGGGCAGGCTTATTATCTTTCCCGGTGTTGAGATAACGACGCCCAACGGACATTTTCTGGCTTTGTTTGATGTTCATACTACTGCTGATGAATTGAACGAATTCCTGGATAGTATCGGAATCGAACCCGGCGGCAGGGGAGATGCCCACACGGTTGCCGCAGATGAGACGGAAATTACTCTGGCCAGAGTAAAAGAACGCGGAGGTATGACGATTGCTGCCCATATAGACCGATGGCCGAGCGGTTTCATGGAAGCCAAAATAACGCGGCAGCAGAAGAGGAAGATTCACGAGAGCCAATACCTCGATGCGCTGGAAATTACGATTCCGGAAAACAAAGTCGCTTGGAACGAAGGGAAAATGAGAGGCTTGCCTGTGAAGCGTATCTGCGTACAGGGGTCTGACGCACACAAACCGGAGGAAATCGGCAGGAGACCTGTTTACATAAAAATGGAGAAGCCCTGTATCGAATCATTTTTGCATGCCATACAAAACCATCAGGATTGCATAATGTTTCCGGAATGATACGGCTTTGTTTAAATAAAAACTGCGGGAGTGAATAGATGGAAAATCAGGATTATCTCTATGAAAAAGAAAACGGGATTGCCGTAATAACGCTTAACCGTCCCGATAAGAAAAATGCCTTGACGCCGTCGATATTCCAGGGCATTTTTACTTCTGTCGATGAAGCAGCCCAGGATGACAATATCAGGGTCATTATCATTACCGGGACAGGGGACGCATTCTGTTCCGGCGCTGATGTGAAAGCAATGGCTGCCGGAGAACTGCATCGCGAAACCGAGAAGAGACCGAAAGATGAAAAAGCCGGTAAACATGCACCTTTTGCTGTTCAGTTCAGAAATTGCCCGAAACCGATTATAGCGGCTTTGAACGGGGTGGCAGTTGGTGTGGGACTTGATCTGGCACTTTCCTGCGACATGAGAATTGCCTCTGAGAAAGCCAGAGCTACGGTCGGGTACGTGCGCAGGGGCATGGTTCCTGCTGCCGGAAGTGCCTGGTATCTTCCGAGATTGCTTGGCCTGGATAAAGCATTAAAGATAATTCTTACCAGTGAGATGATGAATGCGCAGGAAATGGAGAAGCTTGGTCTGGTAACGATGGTTGTCCCCGATGGAGAATTGATGGACACCGCCATCGATCTTGCAGAACAGATTGTTAAAGCTCCAATGCTGGCAGTACAGGCTGCAAAACAGGCTGTCTACGAAAGTATGAACCTTGATTTGGCGGAAAGCCTTGACTTGACGATGGGAATCCGGCAGAAGCTCCTGACAACGAATGATTACCATGAAAGCGCCACGGCATTTGTCGAAAAAAGGGAACCTACATTCAAAGGAGAATGATATGAGCATGTCAAAGGTGATACGGGTTGCAAAAGGTGACCTGCCTGCGGATAGTGTCTTTACCAATGCAAAGATAGTCAATGTTTTTACCGGCGAAATCCAGGCAGGGAATGTTGCCGTTGCTGACGGAATCATTGCCGGCATTGGTGATTACACTGAAGGCGGAGAAATTATCGACCTGGATGGTAAATACCTTTCTCCCGGATTGATAGACGGCCATGTACACCTCGAAAGTTCGATGCTGGATGTTCCCCAATATGTCCGGGCGGTCGTGCCCTGCGGAACGACGGCAATCGTAACCGACCTCCATGAAATCGCTAACGTTGCCGGATACGAAGGTATACGGTACGTTTTGAAAGCTGCTCGTAATCTGCCACTCGATATCTTCCTGATGGCGCCTTCATGCGTTCCGGCTACTCACCTGGAAACATCAGGAGCCGATATCGATGCTGAATCACTCGACAAAATACTGAAAATAAAACAGTGTATCGGTCTCGGCGAGATGATGAATTATCCGGGAGTCATTGGCGGTGATGATGCTGTGCTGGCAAAAATCGGTTTACCGCGCAACCGGATGACGGACGGCCATGCTCCCGGCGTACGGGGAAAAGAACTGAATGCGTATATCAGTACAGGAATATATTCTGACCATGAGTCGGTCACCCTCGAAGAAGCGAAAGAAAAACTGGAAAAAGGCATGTATATCATGATTCGGGAAGGTTCTTCCGAGAAAAATTGTGAAGCGCTTCTGCCGATTGTAACCGATAAGACGTATAAAAGGTGCATGTTCGTTGTCGATGACCGGAGTTGTGTTGATTTGTTGAAAGACGGTGATATCAACGCTGTTGTCAGGAAAGCAATCCGTCTTGGACTGGAACCGGTTCGGGCAATTCAACTTGCCACCATCAATACTGCTGAATACTTCGGCTTGAAAGAAATCGGCGGTATCGCTCCCGGGTACAAAGCAAACCTCATGGTTCTCGATGATTTGAAAACCATGAAGGCACAAAGTGTCTACTTCAATGGACAAAAAGTAGGTGAAAACGGACAGCCGTTATTTTCGGCGAGGCAAAAGAATGCCGGAAAATTGACTGATTCGGTGAACATTAAACCTTTCAGAAAAAATGCACTGAAACTCGAGTCTCGGGGCACCACGTTCCCGGTGATTGAGGTTGTACCGGGCCAGATAATAACCAGAAAATCCGAACTGGCCGTTAAAACGAAACAGGGTGAAATTGTACCTGATATTGAAAATGACATTTTGAAACTGGTGGTTGTCGAAAGGCACCATGCCACCGGCAACATCGGCGTGGGGTTGGTAAAAGGATTCGGTTTGAAGCAGGGCGCACTGGCATCGTCCGTAGCTCATGATTCTCACAATATCGTTGTTGTCGGAACCTGCGATGAAGATATCCTGGCGGCCGTCGAAGAACTGAAAAAAATGGGAGGCGGGTTAGCGGCTGTTTCCGGTGGTACTGTGACGGGCAGGCAGGCGCTGCCTGTTGCCGGGCTCCTTTCTGAAAAATCGCTGGAAGAGGTTGTCAACGGACTGGATGCTCTGGAAAAAACGGTTGCAGGTATGGGGGTGACGTTACCTTCACCGTTCTCTGTTCTTTCGTTCCTCGCGCTCCCGGTTATTCCCGAATTACGATTGACCGACCGTGGAATCGTCGATGTTCTCGAATTCAGGCTTATTTAACAGGAACAGGGCATGCAGCGACTGGTCAGTGGTAAGAATTCTCCTTTATTCCCTGCTTGCCGGTGCCGGATTTGAGTAGCCTTCAGGAAGTATCGAAGGGACGGCGTTGATGAGTTCGTCGACGGTCCAGAGACCTTCCTTTTTCTCAATCGATTTTAACTTGACCGGTTCGGAGTACATGGCAATTTTACCGCCGGTAACATCGAAAACCTGACCGTTTATTTCCTGGGCTTCACTGGTGCAGAGGTACAGAAGAAAAGGCGTCAACGTCATTGGGTCAGGCAGGTTGGTCAATTCTTCATATCGCTCTTTTGTCATGAGACCGGCTTCATATCGTTTTTTAAAGCCTGCCTGGATGTCTTCACTTGACGAAAATCTGGTCGATGC
>CAYSQK010000035.1:3755-11418 GCA_964433075.1 uncultured Dehalococcoidales bacterium | reverse complement strand
GGAAAACATCGGTACTGGATATGACTATCTTGTCGCCGTCATCACTGTTGACCATCTCTACCACACCGCTGATATCAGCGAGAAGTGCCGGGACTTTCGGAATTCTGGCTTCGAACAGTTCCTCGACTCTGGGCAGACCGCTGGTAATATCGAGACCGACAACGCCTCCGGTATGGAATGTCTTCAGAGTAAGCTGAGTACCGGGTTCACCGATACTCTGGGCGGCGATAATACCGACTGCCGTGTTCATATTAACAATTTTTCCTCGCGACAGGTCGCGTCCGTAGCACTTCTGACAGACACCCCGTCGTGACTGACAGGTGAGCGGCGAGCGTGCCTGAACTTTTTCAACACCGGCCGCGATTATCTGTTCCGCAATCGCTTCCGTAATTTCCTCGTTACGGTCGACGATTACGTCACCGGTCTTCGGATGGACCACTTTAGCCGCTGCCATCCGGCCTATCATTCGTTCGGTAAAAGACGGCAAAAGTTTCTTGTCCTCAGGCTCCGAAACCCATATACCATCGAGTGTCCCGCAGTCCTCTTCGAGGATAATAACATCGTGCGAGGCATCGATGAGACGCCTGGTTAAATGTCCGCTTTCAGAAGTACGTAAAGCTGTATCCGTCAAACCTTTTCTCGCACCGTGGGTGGAGATAAAGTACTCGAGAACGCTCAAGCCTTCCCGGAAGCTGGACTTGATTGGGAAATCGATGATTCTTCCCGAAGGATTCGTCATCAGACCTCTCAGTCCGGCCATCTGCCGTATCTGAGAAATGTTACCCTTCGCTCCGGAGTTGGCCATCATGTAGATTCCTCCGTAATGGTCAAGACTGCCGGAGATAGCATCACCGATTTTATCGGTCGTATCTGTCCAGACCTGAACAACTCCGGTATATCGCTCGTCTTCAGTAATGATACCGTTGCTGTACTGGTCTTCCAGTTGGGTGGTTTTTTCCTCGGCTTCCTGAATCAAAGCTTTTTTCTCAATCGGTACTTTGATATCGTCGGCAGCTACGGTGGTTCCTGATTTCGTTGCGTAATCGAACCCGAGTGTCTTTAGATTGTCGAGTACCACCGCCATGTCTTCGTCGTTCAGTATCTTTGAACAATTGGTAACCAGCTTCTTCAGAGCGCCTTTGTCAACGATTTCATTGTAGAAATCCATTTCCTCCGGCAGAATATCGTTGAAGATAATTCGCCCGGCACTCGTTTCAATCATCGTTCCGCCCCGTGACTGGTCTCTGACTTTTATCAGCGCACGGAAATCGATAACACCGATTTCGTAGGCAAGTTTCGCTTCTTCGAAACTGCCGAATACTCTGCCTTCGCCTTTGACACCCGGTCTGACGCCGGTCAGATAGTATATACCTAAAACGATATCGAGTGTCGGGGTGACGATGGGTTCTCCCGAACTCGGCAGCAGCATGTTATGCATACTGAGCATTGTTTCTCTGGCTTCCCTGACTGCCGCCTTCGAAAGAGGGATATGAACAGCCATCTGGTCGCCGTCAAAGTCAGCATTGAATGCGGTACAAACCATCGGATGAAGCTGAATGGCACTGCCGTCGATTAACACCGGTTCGAACGCCTGTATACTCAGACGATGCAGCGTCGGTGCACGGTTCAGTAGAACCGGGCGCTCTTTTACGACTTCTTCGAGAATGTCGTACATCTCCGGCTTCGCCCTCTCGACCAGTCGTCTGGCACTCTTGATGTTATGAGCCAGTCCCCGTTCGAGAAGCTGGTGCATGACGAAAGGTTTGAACAGTTCGAGCGCTATCCTCCGGGGAATACCGCACTGATTGATTTTTAAGTTCGGACCGACAACAATGACGGAACGTCCGCTGTAGTCCACGCGCTTGCCGAGAAGATTCTGACGGAATCGTCCCTGCTTGCCGCGAAGCATGTCGGAGAGCGACTTCAGTTTATGATTGCCGCTGGTCGCATATGCCTGGCCTCGTTTGCCGTTATCGATAAGCGAGTCGACAGCTTCCTGAAGCATACGCTTCTCGTTGCGGATAATGATTTCAGGCGCGCCTGTTTCCATCAGATGGCGCAGCCGGTTGTTTCGGTTGATAACTCTCCGGTAAAGGTCGTTGGTACCGCTGATAGCGAATTTTCCGCCGTCAAGCTGTACCATCGGTCTCAGGTCGGGAGGCAGTACCGGTAAAACGGTACATATCATCCATTCAGGTTTGCTGCCGCTGCGTCGTATCGCTTCGACAACCTGAAGCTGTTTGCTGGCTTTCTTTCTCCGTTGACCTGAGTTTGAACGGGTTTCCTGAAGAAGCTGATTCCTCAGTTCATTCAAATTTATCCCTCTGATGACCTGGAGTATTGCCTCTGCTCCCATGCCGGCAGTGAAAACCCGCGGATACTTTTCCGAAAGCTCCTGATACTGATTCTCGGTCAGGAGCTTTTTAACGTACATGTCTCTCAATTGCGCGACTTCCGCCGTATTCTGGTCGGCCATCAGCACCTTTTCATCTTCCCATTTTGCCCGCATCTCGTTGACATCATCAACCGTCGCATCCTGCATCTCGGCGACATTTGCCTCGAATGCCAGTTCACGGGTACCGATTTCCTGGTTCATGGTTTCGCTGGCCTGTTCGATAGCCCGCTCACGTTCTTCTTCGTTGACTGAAGTAACAATGTAGTGAGAGAAATAGAGCACCCTCTCGAGGTTACGGGGTGACATGTCAAGCAGCAGCCCCATGCGGCTCGGAATACCCTTGGCAAACCAGACATGGCTCACCGGACACGCCAGTTCGATGTGCCCCATTCTTTCACGGCGAACCTTTGACTGCGCAACTTCAACGCCGCACTTGTCGCAGATAACGCCCTTGTAACGGATTCTCTTGTATTTGCCGCAGAAACATTCGTAATCTTTGGTAGGCCCGAAAATCCTTTCGCAAAAAAGTCCGTCTCTCTCAGGTTTGAGGGTACGATAGTTAATCGTTTCCGGTTTTGTAACTTCACCGTATGACCAGCTTCTTATCTGTTCAGGTGAAGCCAGTGAGATTCTTACTGCATCAAAATCATTTACTTCAAGCATTAATCATCATCTCCTGTTTCGGACTCTTCAAAATCGTCTTCAACATCTATGTCGTCGGTAAAATCATCATCGTCGGCATCATCGCTGTCATCGTCTGAAGATTCGTCATCGGTAGTTTCGTCATCCGTAGTTTCGTCAACTGTATCGGCAACCGCTTCCGTCGTTTCCGGTTCTTCAGCAGCCGGCGAATCACCGCCGGTTAAACCGGCCATCAGACTTTCAATCGAAGCCTCGCTGAATTCCGGTTCGCTGTCTCCGTCTTCTTCAACATCACCGAATCCCATTTTCTCTTCATCATTGATAACTTCAATCGCCAGACCGAGACTCTGCAGTTCCTTGACAAGAACCTTGAAAGACTCGGGAACACCCGGCTGAAGAATATCCTCGTTCTTCACAATTGCCTCATACGCTTTGGCCCTGCCGATGACATCATCGGACTTGATTGTCAGTACTTCCTGAAGGTTATGCGCCGCACCGTAGGCTTCCAGCGCCCAGACTTCCATTTCACCGAATCGCTGGCCGCCGAACTGAGCTTTTCCACCGAGAGGCTGCTGACTGATAAGTGAGTATGGTCCGGTTGAACGAGCATGTACCTTATCTTCGACAAGATGGTTCAGTTTCATGACGTAGATGTAACCGACAGTCACCGGATTATCGAAAGGCTCGCCGGTCCGGCCGTCACGGAGAATAACTTTCCCGACAGTCGGCGGAGGATAGTTCTTTTCAGTCGTTATCGTCGCAACCATCGCATTGAGCTCTGCCGCGTTGAATTCACGACTTTCGATGCCGAGATTCTCAAGCCATATTCTGAGGCACGCATCTCTGGCTGCCCCGTGCTTCGCTTCATCGAACACATCACCGCCGTTATAGCCTCGTTCATTGACCCATTCAATTGCTTTGTCGTATTCAACGGTGCCGTCATTGGTCGAAGGGTCCATCTGTAACGCTTTAGCTTCCTGAGCAATCCATGCCCGGGCTAAAACATCTTCAATCGAAGTATCGTCTGCCCCGTCAAAAACCGGCGTCAACGCCCTGAATCCAAGCGTCTTGGCTGCCCACCCGAGATGGGTCTTCAGTACCTGACCGATATTCATTCGGGACGGGACACCGACGGGATTGAGAATGATGTCCACCGGCGTGCCGTCAGGCAGGAATGGCATTTCTTCGGCCGGGGCAATAATCGATACAACACCCTTGTTGCCGTGGCGTCCGGCAAGTTTATCACCGACCGCACTTCTGCGTTTCTGGGCAACCCATACCTGAACAAGCTGGTTAACACCGGCCGAAAGGTCGTTACCGGTAATCACCTTCACGTTGATAACCTTGCCCCATTCGCCATGCGGTACTCTCAAAGAGGTATCCTTGACCTCTCTGGCTTTTTCGCCGAATATGGCCCGGAGCAATTTCTCTTCGGCTGAAAGCTCGGCTTCGCCCTTCGGAGTAATCTTGCCGACCAGGATATCATCCGGACCGACCGCCGCTCCGATTCTTATAATGCCGTTCTCATCGAGCTCCCGAAGGCTTTCTTCGCCGACATTCGGAACATCGCGTGTGATTTCTTCGGGGCCGAGTTTCGTATCCCGTGCTTCAACTTCATGTTTTTCAATGTGGATTGAGGTAAAAGCATCACGCTCCAGCAGCCGACTGCTGAGTATGATGGCGTCTTCAAAATTGTATCCCTGCCAGCTCATAAACGCGCACAGCACGTTCTGACCAAGGGCAAGTTCTCCTTGTTCCATCGATGAACTGTCTACCAGAATCTGTCCCTTCCGGACACGGTCGCCTTTGGCAACCAGCGGTTTCTGATTGGTGCAGGTACCCTGGTTGGTACGGACGAATTTTAAAAGCTGATATTCGTCGACCTTGCCGTCGTCGGTCGTAACCTGAATCATCGAACTGGTTGAAGAAGTAACCGTGCCGTCGCGCCTGGCAACCATAACCTGTCCGCTGTTCTCGGCAGCTTCTGCCTCCATACCGGTGGCAACCAGCGGCGCGGTCGGAGCCAGCAGTGGAACCGCCTGACGCTGCATGTTCGAGCCCATCAGGGCTCGGTTAGCATCATCATGTTCGAGGAACGGAATAAGCGATGCCGCGACACTGAAAATCTGCATCGGCGACACATCCATGTATTCCACCTTTTCAGGGAGTTCGTACATGTAATTACCGCTCTGTCGGGCTTCGATTTTTTCATCGATGAACTGGTCCTTCTCGTCGAGCCGGACATTCGCCTGAGCAACTGTGTACCGGTCTTCTTCATCCGCAGGAAGATAGACAACATCCTTCGAAACGAACGGAACGACTTTAACCGAATCGATTCCGGCCTCTTTCATCTTCTCGATGTGTTTTTTCGTCACCGTCGAACCGGCTTTGGCAATGATAGTGCCGTCGCTGTCAGTCACTTTGTCACGCAGCAGCCGGCCTTCGAGCATTTCGTAATTGTCGCTCGTTATCTCGGAGTACACTCTCCGGTAAGGCGTTTCGATGAAGCCGTACCGGTTGATGCGTCCGTACGTCGCCAGCGAACCGATGAGACCGATATTCGGGCCTTCCGGCGTCTCGATTGGACAGATTCTTCCGTAATGCGAATAATGAACGTCTCGGACTTCGAAGCCGGCGCGGTCTCTCGAAAGACCGCCGGGGCCCATTGCCGAAAGACGGCGTTTGTGAGTAAGTTCGGCCAGAGGATTGGTCTGGTCCATGAACTGGGAAAGCTGTGAACTGCCGAAAAACTCCCTGATTGCAGCCACAACCGGCCTGATATTCACCAGAGCGCTCGGTGTCGATGATTCGGTCGGGATAGTGCTCATCCGTTCCTTGGCAACCCTCTCCAGTCGTACCAGCCCTATTCTGAACTGATTCTGAATAAGTTCCCCGACGGTTCTGACACGCCGGTTTCCGAGATGGTCGATATCATCGGCATTTTCCGTTCCGATATTCACCATCATCACCCGTCTGATAATTTCAACCATGTCTTCTCTGGTCAAAGCGCGCTGATTTTCCGGTACATCGACTCTGAGTCTCTTGTTCAGCTTGTACCGGCCAACCGCACCCAGATCATAGTGAATCGGGTTGAAGAACATGTTCTCGATGAGCTTTCGGGCATTTTCAAGGTTCGGCGGGTCGCCGGGACGCATCTTGCGGTAAATACTCAGGAGCGCTTCCGAAGTGTCTCGAACCGTTGTATCCCTCTCCATGGTTGTCGTCATGAACTGCATCTGCGCCGTATCGTCAGCAAACAGCGCCATGATTTCTTCGTCACTGCTGTAACCGATTGCCCTGAGAAGGGTCGTCGCAGGAATTTTTCGTTTACCGTTAATCTTGACCGAGACAACTCCCTGGTTATTCGTTTCGAATTCGAGCCAGGCGCCGTGACCGGGCACCAGTTTGGCATGACAGAGACGGTTTCCGCTGTTCGGATCGTCTTCTGCAACGAAGTAAACACCGGGCGACCGCAGTAACTGGCTGACAACCACCCGCTCGGCTCCGCCGGTGATGAACGTTCCCTTGGTCGTCATCATCGGAATATCGCCAAAGAACAGGTCCTGTTCCTTGATTTCGCCGGTCGCTTTCACCAGCAGTCGGGTCTTGATATAAAGAGGAGCTGAAAAAGTTAAATCACGTTGGCTGCATTCCTGCTCCGAATTCCTTGGTTCTCGGAATTCGTAACCGATGAAGCTGATTTCCTGTCGGTTGCCCGTAAAGTCCTTGATGGGAGAAATTTCTTCCAGCAGTGCTTTCAGTCCTTCTTCCTGGAACCATCGGAATGAATCCAACTGTACCTGAATCAGGTTGGGAACACCAAGAATCTCGGGCAGAACCGCGTAGTTTTTCCGGGGGGCGTAGGGTGATTTTCTCTCTGTATCTTTCGGCGGCACAAATACCATGCGTAGTACAACTCCTTATACAATAGGATTTTAACTAATATGAGCTCAACGAAATGAGCCCAAAAATGGACACAGTGAGATCAAGAGCTGATCTGAGGATCTATAATAAGAATAAGAAATGTGAAATTCTTTGAAGGCATAATCCCGCAGAGTAATGTTACCACTGGGGACATCAGTTGTCAAGCAATTTCTCTTAATGTATGCTATAATTGATTTTCGGTTATCCGCTTATATGCTTCCAGTTCGCCGCCACTGCCTCTTTCAACGCCTCGTACCCGTCATCATTGTATATAACGACGTCGGCATGCCTGATACGTTCCTCGTTCGACGTCTGGGAGTGAATTCTCGCCAGTATTTCGTCACGGCTTAGCCCCCGGCTCTTTTGCAGACGTTCGATGACAACATCCTCGGATACAGCGGTCACCCATATCTCATCGACCAGTTTGTCCCATCCGGCCTCCACCAGGAGAATGACTTCCAGGATCACCACTGCCGTTCCCTGTTCCCTGAATTCCCGAAGACGCGTTCTGACAAGGTCAAGCCCCCTCGGATGAATGATACGATTCAATACTGCCAGTGCCTCCGGATTGTTGAAAACCTTGGCACCGAGTTTTTTCCGATCGATTTCTCCCCTTTCGGTAAGAATATCTTCACCGAAAGCTTCCACCACTTCCTTCAATCCTTCGGTTCCCGGTGCATAGACTTCGTGGATAATCTTGTC
>CAYSQK010000035.1:0-3655 GCA_964433075.1 uncultured Dehalococcoidales bacterium | reverse complement strand
CCACTTCCTTCAATCCTTCGGTTCCCGGTGCATAGACTTCGTGGATAATCTTGTCGGCGTCGATAACCTTCGCCCCGAATTCAGCCAGCAGTCCCGCAACGGTACTTTTCCCGCTCCCGATTCCGCCGGTAAGACCGATTACTTTCATCTGAATCCCTCGTATCGCTATTGTCGTTTCTGCCAGTCATATCCGTGAAGCAGTCCCCTGACATAGGCTGCCTGACCAACGAACTGAAATCCGTCATTGATAAGGCCGGTTATCCTCCGGTAAACCGGAATGCTTCTGCCGAACGTGGGGCTGTAGGAATCCGCCTCGAGTACCGGCTCGGTAAGATGCTCCCCGAGGTATTCCCGGATTCGTTCGAGGATATCGTGGTGGTACTTCATGACCGTCACCGAATCTGGTGCCCTGAACTTCTGTATCTGTTCGATGGTAAAGCTCTGCCCCGTTTCCTTCGCATCTGCGTTCCTGCCGAAAACAGCGTACCAGGACTCGCTTATCCATAACTGCTGCTTCCCCATCAGTTCGGAAATCTCCCTGTCCTGACAGCGGGATAACTGCCAGGCCAGTAAACCGATTGAACCGGCGTCAGGTGCCGGCTGAACATTCAGCTCTTCGTCGGAAAGCCCGTCGAGGACCTGAGCAAGGCTCGCGGCGGTCCTGTCGAACAGGTCCATCATCAGTTCCTGCCACTCCATACTGCCCTCCTTGTCCGGTTATTTCTTCTGCCGTTTATATTTCTCGCGCGAAGGTCAATCCGGTTACCGTTTTCGCACCCGCTTCCTTCAACGCTTTTGCGCAGGCATTCAGCGTCGCTCCGGAAGTCGCGACGTCATCGACCAGGATAACCTCTCTTCCGGCAAGTCCCGTACCGATGCACGAAAATGAGCCTGCGACATTAGCTTTTCGCTCATGAACGCTGGTGGTTTTCGCCTGAGGTGTACCGGTCCTTGTTTTAACGAGCACCCTGCTCTCGACCGGTAATCCAAGCCTTCCGGCAAGCCCTTCGGCCAAAAGAAAGGATTGATTATACCCCCGCGCGCGGTAACGTGACCGGTGAAGCGGTACCGGCACCAGGACATCACCCGTAACCGGATACATCTCAAGGTAATCAGCCATCAGTCCGGCCAGAAAAGGTGCGATTGCCCTCAAATTACGGTACTTGAGCTGATACACCGCCTGTTTCACCGTTCCTTCGAAACGGAAAGGCGAACGAATAGCATCGATGTCCGCCTGCCAGCTCACACAATCGGGACACATCACCCCGCTCGGTTGAGGCCTTCCGCATAACGGGCATACCGGGGGCATGATGTACGGTTTATTTATGAAACAGGCTGCACAGATAAACGAACCTTCTTTTCCGCATACGATACATCGCTTTGGAAAAAGAAGATTCATCACGAACTCCCTCACTTGTTGTATACGAGGAAGCAATGTAACCACCCGGATGCCGGTATCCGGCGTTCGCTGTGTCGTTCAGTCGCTAGCGGGGCCGGCTGGCGTGCAGCGTTCCGCTCATAATAGGCTCGTCGATGTATACATCGCCGTTTCTGATTTTTAAGTTGTATCCGCAATCAGGATTCGTGCATACCCACGCTTTGTAGTAGATTGTAGCGCCCTGGCTGCCGAAATCCGAAAGCGGTACCAGGTCACCTGTCTTGCACCTCTGACACTTTGGAAAACTCAACTGTTCCACGGGGGCCTCCTCCCAACCTTAGGTAATTTTGAACTAGTATACACCACTGAATCATCAAAGACAAGCAGTTATTCAAGCTGAAAAGTATTCAGAAGAGTGTAGACCGGCCCCTGTCCGGTCAGACGGCTCCTGATAAGGTGGACGGCATCCGCAATGAACGCTTTCGGTTTCATCACTGTTCCGGTGACGAGCTTCCCGAACCCGTCTCGTTCTCCTGGTGTCGCCCGTTCGCGAACCCTCCCCAGTGTCAGATGCGGGCTGAACCGCCGGTTTTCCCGCCTGATGCCCAGCCCTTCAAGACCGTTTTCAATTACCTGCTGGAGCCGGTTCAATTCCTCGAGGTCACCCTCGAGCCCTGCCCAGGCAACCTGTGTGTTCCGGATGCTGGGAAATACCCCGAGCCGGTTGAGAACCAGATTGAGTCGGGGTATACCGGCCGTCGTTTCATGTAAAACGTGAATGATATCTGTTACCTTGTCAGATTCCGTATCACCCAGAAACTTCAGCGTCAGGTGAATTTCGTCGGGTGATACCCATTTCACCGGTGCCGTCGTCCCGGATTGTAACAGAGACTCTATCGCCGAAAGATGCCGGGTAACATCATCCGGTATCGTCAGAGCAACGAAGAGGCGGAGTAATTCCATGCTACCGTCGTTGTATCCCGAGAAGCCCGGCAGCATTCTCGCGGAGAATCATCTCTCTTGTACCCGTCGAAAGCTCGAGCGAATCGATTTCATTAAGAAGCCGCTTCGGCCGCATCAACGGATAATCGGTGCCGAAAAGTATTTTGTCCGCACCGGCTATAGTGATGACATGCTGGTATATACGCTTATCATATAAATAGGGAGAGGCAGCTGTATCGAAGTAAACGTTTTTACAAGCTTTCTTCACTTCCGGCATGAGAAAATAAAACGGCAGCCCGCCGCCCCAGTGAGCTGCAACCACCGTTAGTTCCGGATAGCGGGAAATGAAAGGGTACAGCCTGTCGGGTGTCACGCTCCCTTTCCCCTGGTACAAATGCCCCACCGGTTCTGACGAATGCACCAGAAAGATGAGATTCTTCCGGATTAACAAGTCGGCAAGGTCATCCGTCCTGCTCCCGTCCGTCAGGTCGAACGACTGCGTATCAGGACGCATTTCACCGATGCCCCTGATGCCGTTCTTCACGCACCGTTCGATTTCCTTGAGCGCCGTATCACCGGCTGACGGTTGTACTGCGCAGAATCCAATGAGCCGGTCGGGATATCGGTCAATCGATTCAAGGATATAGTTATTCGTTTCGACACATAGTTCGTGCGATGACCAGCCTATATTCAGGACTACCGCCATCCCGATTCCCTCATCATCCATGCTCTCGATAAGTTCTTCGGCAGTTGTCATCCGGGCTTTTTCACTGGAATACAGTTCGGCAAAGCACGGGTCAGCCTTGATGTAGCGCTCCCGGTATTCCTTTAGTTTTGGAGAAAAGATGTGGGTATGAAAATCGATAATCACGAGTTTATTATATAGGAACACCGTCTTTGACATCAATATGGTATAAATAACTGCGTTTTTAAGAGCTATGAGTAGTTCTAAGCAGATATTATGAATTTTTAAGCATGATTTTTCCCCTCATTGCCTCTGAATGACGCTGTATAGAATTTTTTTGAGTTGCGAGGCTCGTCATGCTGGGTTATTATTATATTAGTTAGCAAACGGATGGTTAGATTGCTAAAATAATTAACCCGATATGTGGTTAATTAAATTTTTTTTAAATTCTGGAAGGAGGAATAGAATGGCGGCTAAATCGGTAAATCTCGAACCTTTAGCTGACAGAATGGTTGTCAGACCAATCGCGAAAGAAGAAATCACAAAGGGAGGCATCGTTCTGCCGGATACAGCCAAAGAAAAACCCCAGGAAGGGGAAGTACTGGCAGATCGGAAGAGCACACGTCTGAACTCCAGTCACGAGATTCCAT
>CAYSQK010000034.1:0-11525 GCA_964433075.1 uncultured Dehalococcoidales bacterium | reverse complement strand
GGCACACCCGTTCGAGAAACTCCTTCGCCTGGTTCTGCCGCCGCCTCTGATACCGGGCGGATGACGACCCGCCTTTCTTTGTCCGACCGTAGACAAGGCCTGTTCCGACCTTGCTCGAAACCAGAGTTTCACCCCGGCAGACGCCGACGGCATAACTGCCAAGATGAACCAGAACAAGACCCGTCAGAAAATCTGTCCGTATCAAAGAAAGAAGCGGCTCCGTATCTACTGCAGGGAATATAACTTTTTCAATGACCGGAAAAGGCGGCACCACCAGAGAATTGGATTCAGCGAGAAACAAAGCAGCCCCGGACGATGAATCGATAACCGCTTTTTCTATTTCTCCGGGCAATTCAGGGAGCGTCATGGATTTCAGTTCGTCTGACGTACAACCCGGAGGGAGGTAGACCGAAAGGGGAGTGGGGCCAGTGTTCCGGCTGATACCTTCAAGGAAGGGCGCCATGCCGGAACGTTTTACATAAAATTTTTCAAACGGTATTGTCATGAGCCGCCCTTCAGTCTACAGGCTGACCACGGTGACGCCCTCACCGCCTTCACCCTGGACACCCGACCTGAATCCTTTGACGAGAGGATGGTCCGAAAGCACGTTCCTGACAATCTGTTTCACGGTGCCGGTAGCAACACCGTGGATAATCAGGACTTCGTTCCGGTTCGAAAGGGCAGCATTATTCAGATATATGTCCAGCTGCGGTTCCACTTCATCGGCGCGTTTCCCGCGCAGGTCAAGTTCGCCCCTGACCCTCGGCATATCGGGGATTTTCACGACCGCCTGGGGACGGCGGATTCCCGAACCCTGTTCGGTTTTTACTTTCCTGACACTGTCCAGCCTGACCCTGAGTCTTATCTGTCCGGCCTGAACATCGACTTCGCGGCTGTTTTCAAACACCTTCTGGACTATGCCGCGCACATCGATATCTTCAAGGTACACTTTATCACCTTCCCGGATGACATCATCATCGGCGGCAGGCATGGATTTCAGGGACCATTCATCTCCGTCGAGTGTGTTTCGCGTCTGAGCGAGGGTTTTCCGGGCAGCCTCGGCAGCTTCAGCCGTTTTCAATCGCCTCAGTTCGGCACCGGCACGTTTCAGTTCGCGATGAAGTTCGGCGGCTTCGCGGACGACTTTATCCCGTTCTTCCTGGATAATCCTCCGTTCCGTTTCACGGACTTCTTCCAGCTTCTTTTCAAGTTCAGTGTTTTTCCGCCGTATTTCCAGACCGTCTTTTTCCATCTGACGGCGGATTTCGGCTATCTTTTCTTTCTCCGCCATGATATCGGACAGGGTGGTATTAAGGTCGAGTTCGCCTTTCGAAAGCATTCTGCGGGCCTGCTCGACGATTTCTGAGGGAACACCGAGTCTTCCGGCGGTTTCCAGGGCATTGCTGCCGCCCGGAATACCGAGGGTAATCCGGTAGGTTGGAGCGAAGGTAACGGGGTCGAAATCGAACGAGGCGTTCTGCATCCCTTCGGTCTGATGGGCAAACACCTTCAAATCACTGTAATGAGTGGTCGCGACGGTGATTATTTTCTTCGAAAGAAAGTACAGTAATACAGAACGGGCCAGCGCCGAGCCTTCCGCAGGATCAGTAGCCGTTCCGAGTTCATCCATCAGCACAAGGCTGCGCGGGGTGGCGTGCTCAATGATACGCACCATGTTACCGATGTGCCAGCTGAAGCTGGAGAGTGTCTGTTCGATACTCTGCTCATCACCGATATCGGCGAAAACACCGTCGAACACCGGCAGTCTCGTTTCCGGGGCTGCCGGGATGGGAATCCCCGTCTGTACCATCAGGCTCATCAGGCCGATTGTTTTCATAGCGACCGTTTTACCACCGGTATTCGGACCGGTGATAATCAGGGTCGAATAGTCACGCCCGACCTCCACCGAAAGCGGTACCGCCTTTTTTCCGAGGAGCGGGTGGCGGGCTTCTACAAGTTTTATGAATGCAGAGTTATCGACATTCCTGTTTTCAGTGAACGGGACGATTTCCGGGCAGACCGCACGGGCGGAACGGGCGTACTTCGCCTTGGCAAGGGCAACATCGAGTTCGGCAAGGAGAGCAATGCTGTGGAGGATTTCGGCACTGTTGACGCCGACAGCACTACTGAGCTCATGAAGGATGTTTTCGATTTCGTACCGTTCCTCGGTAGCGAGTTCGCGAACGGCATTTCCCAGTTCAATCGTTACCCAGGGCTCGACGAAAACGGTAGCGCCGGTATTGGATACGTCATGGGTAATACCCTGAATATCCTTCCTCATATCGTTCCTGACAGGAATAACATACCGGCCTTCGCGCTCGGTAATAATCTGTTCCTGAAGGACTTTCTGTACACCGGGTTCACGGATAATCGATTCAAGTTTCTCCCGCAGTGACTGACGGGTATCTCTCAACTTTCGTCTGATTGAAGCCAGTCTGGCAGAAGCCCGGTCGAGGACTTCGCCGCCTGTCGAGATACAGTGGGTTATCTGCTTTTCGATATCGGGGAGGGGTTTGATGTCTTTGGCGATATTCCACAGCAGCGGGACTTCGCTCACCACCATTGCGAGGCTGGTACGTACCTGCCGGAGTACAGAAAGGGTCTGCTGAACCTCGATGAGCGTCTGGGGTTCCAGCATCTTACCGAGCGAAGCCATAGCGACAACTTCACGGATATCATGAGCATCACCGATGGAGAATTCGCGGTCGACCGCAAGGAGATAGACCGCTTCTTCAGCTTCTTTGAGCAGCCGGCTGACTTCATCGAAATCCGACAACGGCTCCAGTTTCTCGGCCAGTTCATGGCCGGCAGCGAACGAGGTGTACCCCGCCAGCATGCTCCGTATCCGAGGAAACTCCAGTATTTGAAGGCTTTTTTCGTCCATAATCAATTACCTGATGATTATAACACGGCACGTCAAAAGATAATGAAAAAGAAGGATTATCCGATGGCTTCGGTGATAGAAATCTCTTCAGCATCCGACAGATGCGGAGGGTCAGCCGGTCCGGCTTTTACCAGAGATTATCGATTTTTACCGGTTCAATCTCATCAGCCGGGTTGAATTCGAATATCTTCCCGTAAAAGTACAGTTCAGCATCGAGCGCCTGCTTGATATTCTCGGCTTTCCTGAAACCGTGCTGTTCTTCTTCGAAGAGGAGATAGGCTACCGGTATTCTCTTTTTATACAGGGCATCCGCCATTTTCTTCGACTGGTCGGGAGGAACAATTTTATCTTCATCTCCCTGGAAGAATATCACCGGACAGGTAATCTTATCGGCGGCATGAATCGGCGAACGTTCGACATACAGTTCCCGCTGTTCAGGATACGGACCTATCAGGCGGTCAAGGTAGCGGGATTCGAACTTATGGGTATCCTTTGCCAGGGCTTCGAGGTCACTGACACCGTAGTAACTGGCGCCGGCTCTGAATACGTATCGGAACGCCAGTGACGCCAGCGTGGTATACCCCCCGGCGCTCCCGCCCCGAATGATGGTGCGGTTACCGTCTACCCTCCCGCTGCGAACGAAGAAACGGGCGCAGTTGACACAGTCGTCAACATCGACGATGCCCCAGTTACCATCCAGCCGCCGGCGGTATTCTCTGCCGTAGCCGGTACTGCCGCCGTAGTCAACATCCGCCACGGCAAAGCCGCGGTTCGTCCAGTACTGAATGGACGGGCTGAGGGTCGAAGACGTTGCGCTGGTGGGACCTCCGTGACTGATAACGATGAGAGGAGGCTTGTCAGCTACCGGAGCGGCAAATTTCGAATTCACCGGTTTATAGTAAAACGCGTGGGCTTTCTCTCCGCCGGTGGTCGGGTATTCCACCGCTTCAGGCACTGAAATATCATCGGGATCAATGCGAACGGAGGTTGAACGCCTCAGTACTTCCGTTTTTCCGGTTTCCATGTCGAGCCGGACAATCGATGTCGGCTCGGTCGGTGACCCGGCCAGCAGGACAGCATATCCTTCACCGGCTTTTACGGCGGATATAGAAGTGAAAGGGGTATCGACCTGCTGGAGTTTTTTCGTTTCGGTATCGAGAATCGCCAGGTATGACCGGCTGTTCTGATGATAGACGCAAATCATTCGTTTACCGGACGCAAATGAATACGCCGACTGCCCGAAAACCCAGTGAGGAGAACCGAATTCAGCTTTCACAGGATACATCGGTTCAGGTTTCCCGTCCTTCATCCGGTAGACATTCATCCAGCCTGATTTCTCGAACAGGAAATAGAGAACGCCTTCCGGTGAAAATTCCGGCTGTAAAACGGCATCGTTATTCCCGCCGGCCAGTTTCAGGGTGCTTTTTATGAGTCCTTTTTCATCGAACTCCGCCGTCCACAATTCGGTGTTATCCCACGGCATGTTCGGGTGATTCCATGTCAGCCAGACGAGTTTCGTGCCGTCCGGACTGATTCCGGGAGAGGAATAAAAGTCATTGCCTGAAATCAGCCTGGTTACTTCGCCGTTTTCGATATCGACGGCTCCGATGAAATTCTCCGGTTCCTGTTCATTTGCGGCGTGGTCTTCACAGACACAGATAATCCGATTATGCTTATGGTCGATGACCCCGCCAGCATACCTCATCCGGCCGCTCCTGGTTATCTGAACGGGAAATGAATCCGGAGACAGTCGATACAGACACTGGTCGTTGTAGTTCGAGAAATAGACGGTACCATGGTCAACAATAAAAGCACCGCCGCCGTATTCATGAACACGGGTTCTGGCGTTGAAGGGAGAAGAGATGACATCACTGACTTTACCGTCCGGTGAACGCCGGACGATAACGTTGCGGCCGCCTTCGGAAGGCCGACCCTCAATCCAGTAAACGGTATCGTCGCAAATTTCAATCTGAGAGTCGAACCGAATCGAAGACGATGAAACAAGGTCAGACGTGATATCCGATTCCCATGTCCCGTAACCGGCCAGCTTTTTTTCGACCATACGCGCACCTGCACACCGAAATTCAATATTTACATATTATACTACCAATCGGATGAATTAGAAGCAACTATAAAAAACAGCGAAAAGCCTCCGTAACAACGGAGGCTTAGAAATATCGGGAAATTTTTCGTTTACCCGAACCCGTACAGTTTCTTCATCCAGGCGACTGTTCTGGGGATACCTTCTTCCAGAGGGACGATGGGATTATGGTTCAAATCCTTCCGTATCTTCGAAAAGTCCATGTGTTTGACCTTGGTGGTGAACGGTTCGCCCTGCCTGTAGGTGACGAGGGAATCAGTCTTGCCGACGGCTTTCAGAATGAGGTCGGAGACGTACTTGATATCGTGCTCCCATTCTTCTTTACTGCCGACATTGTAGACCTCGCCGGGGATGAAGTTATCGACGATATTGGCAAATGTCCGGCAGGTATCTTCGACGAAATCGAAAATGCGCTGGTGTCCCAGGTAGATGGTGTAAGGAATATCATGGAGCGCCCGGTAAATGGTCATGGGGACGACGCCGCGGTAGGGGCTGTAATGTTCATGCGGCCCGTAGGCATTGACCGGACGAACGCGGACGGTTTCGGTGCCGAACATGGCGGCCGAATTGAGGACCTGCATTTCCCCGACCCACTTGGTCATGGCGTAGTCATTCATCTGCTTCAGAGGAACCGTATCCATGACGTCTTCGCTCATTTTGCCTTCGAAATCGCCGTAGACTTCAGCGCTCGAGAAGAAAATCATCCGGAATTTCTTTTTTTCCTGCATTCGAATCATGTTCTTGGTACCGATGGTATTGGTTTGCCAGAGGTTCTCGTAGTAGTCCTCGCCATTCCAGCGGCCGTATTCGGCAGCCAGATGATACACATAATCGAAATCATGAGATTCGAATATCCGTTCAATCTGCCGGAAACTCCGCACGTCACAGCGCGTATAGTTCGAAGCTTCGTTCTGACCGAGGTCGCAGAACCAGACGTCATGTCCCCGTTTTGTCAGTTCAGCCCGTAAATTCGTTCCGATAAAACCGGCGCCGCCGGTTACCAATATTTTAGCCATTCGAACCTCCCGTAATGATATCGACAATTTTCTCTGCGGCGGTACCATCGCCGAAAGGATTCCGCCAGCGCCCTCCCCGCTCGAAAGACAGCCTGACACATTCGAGGATATTTTCGGAATCAGTTCCGGCGAGCATGTTCGCGCCGACTTCAACCGTTTCCGGCCTTTCCGTATTATCCCTCAGCGTCACACAGGGTACCCCGAGGATACAGGTTTCTTCCTGAACGCCTCCGGAATCCGTCAGGACGAGGCGCGAATAATTCTGCAGAATGAGGAAATCAAAATAGTCAACCGGGTCGATGAGAACCACGCCCGCCGTATCCAACCCGAATTCCTTTATCCGGGCCAGGGCATGAGGATGAACCGGGTAGACGACCGGCTGGTGATAGAAATCCGCAACGCTGCGTAACCCTTTCAGAATCGAGGTCAGCCGTTCCCGGTTATCGACATTTTCCTGCCGGTGGGCAGTTGCCAGGAAATACCGTGACGGTTGAATATCGAGTGTCGAGAGAATGGTACTTTTTCTCCGGGCAATTTCGATATTCTGGTAGAGGGCATCGACGATGGTATTGCCGGTAACAAAAACAGTGTTTTCAGGAATCCCTTCGCTTTTCAAGATTGTACCGGCCTGTTCGGTTGGAGCGAAGAGGTAATCCGAACAATGGTCGGTAAGCACCCGGTTAATTTCTTCCGGCATGGTTTTGTCATAGCTTCGCAGGCCGGCTTCAACATGCCCGACCTTGATATGGAGTTTTGCCGCAGCCAGAGCTCCGCCGAGGACCGAGTTCGTATCTCCCTGAACCAGCACCGAATCCGGTTTACGTCGCAGAAGAATTTCTTCAACGCCCCTGAGAATCGCGGCTGTCTGAACGGCGTGCGAACCGGAGCCGACTTCAAGGTTATACGAAGGTAAATCGAGGGCGAGTTGTTCGAAGAACACGCCATCGAGATTGTAGGAATAGTGCTGACCGGTGTGGAGCACGAAGTACTCGGTATCGCTGTTTTCAAGAGCCCGGATTACGGGTGCCATTTTGATTATTTCCGGTCGGGTGCCAAGAATGACCGCTGTTTTCGGCGTCATGTTGTACCTCTGTTCTGACTGGACTCATTATACCGCAAGCGAACCGTTTACAAAAGCACCGGACAGTACGGGAGGCGGTGAATTGTGGTACCGGCATAGCAGACCGGTCACAGCATACCTGAAATCTTAAAAAACCGCCCGGCAAATGCTATAATGTAGGTATCATTTTAAGGCAGGTGTAAAAAACAATGAAGAAAATGAGGATTGGCGTTCTTACCGGCGGAGGCGACTGTGCCGGTCTTAATCCGGCGGTCAAATGGATTGTTAAAACAGCTCTTGACCCGAGGCTGGAAAAAGAGAGAGGCGTCAAATTTGAAGTACTGGGAATCCGGGAGGGGTGGAAAGGACTGGTGCTTCCATGCCCGGATAACCTCAATGATGACCAGCAGCATGTCTGCAGTCTGAACGAAAACTACGTGAGAACATGGGACAGACTGGGCGGCACAATGCTCGGCTCGTCACGAACCAACCCGTATAACCCGAAAGATAACCGAGTGGCGGACGTCAAGGCAAACATCGAAAAACTCGGCCTCGATGCGGTCATCGCTATCGGCGGAGATGATACTCTCGGTGTCGCCGGCAAACTGGCTGCCGAAAGTATCCCGGTCATCGGTATTCCCAAGACTATCGATTTCGACCTTCCCGTCACGGAATACAGCCTGGGTTATGAAACAGCCCTGAACGTCATCGTCGATGAAACCGACAGAATCAGGACGTATGCGGGCTCGCACAAAGTGGTCTTCGTCATCGAGACCATGGGCAGGCATGCCGGCTGGCTCGCCCTCGAAGGCGGAGAATCGGCAGGCGCCAACCTGATAATGATACCGGAGTATCACTTCCCGATGGAGGACGTCTACAATCTGGTCAGAGAACAGTCCCATTGCGGTAACCGCTATATTATCATCATGGTTGCCGAAGGCGCAGCTCCGGCCGGCATCGATATGCTGACCATCGAACGGAAAGAAGATGCGTTCGGTCATGTGTATCTGGGAGGAGTCGGCAAATACCTGGCGGATGAAATCGAGAAGAATACCGGCATGATGACCCGAAGCATGGCGCTCGGATATCTCCAGCGCGGCGGGGCGCCTTGCGCTTATGACCGGCGAATGGGCAGGTATTTCGGCATCGCAGCCGTCGAACTGCTCGTTCAGGGAAAATCCGGCCAGATGGTCAGTCTCATCGACGGTCACATATCGTTTACCCCAATCGTCGATATCGTCGGTAAAACCAAAACCGTCGACATCAAGACGCAATACGATACGGAACGATTGAACGGAAGACGGATAGTAATAGGAAGTCAGCTCGGTTCGTAACAACCGGACCGGCCGGCTGGAAATGGGAGACAGAAATGATTGATAAAAACATCGATGCCATGGTCGACAAAGCCATGTTCGGCTCAAGCGCCGAAGAAAAGGAAGCCGGACAGAAAGAAATCCGAGAAACAGCTTCATCGAAGGGTATATATCTGGCAAGCATCCAGGGAATATACGAAGCGGCAGCGGCCGGGAAATACACCAATAAAACCGTCCCGGCAATCAATGTCAGAGGGCTTACCTACGATGTCGCCCGGACAATATTCAGGACCGCTGCCAAACTGAACGTCGGGGCTTTTATCTTCGAGCTTGCCCGCTCCGAGATGGTCTACACTGACCAGCGTGCGCCGGAGTATGTAACCGCTATTCTCGCAGCCGCCGTCAAGGAGGGGTATACCGGACCGGTATTCGTTCAGGGAGACCACTTCCAGTTCAACAAGAAAAAATACGATGCTGATAAAGAAGCTGAAATCAAAACACTTTACGACGGTACCACTTCTGCCGTAAAAGCAGGGTTCCTGAATATCGATATCGACTCATCGACGCTGGTCGTGCTCGAACGACCGACTCTCGATGAGCAGCAGAAAGACAACTATACCGTTGCCGCTAACATGACGAAGTTCATCCGCAGCATGGAGCCCAAGGGAGTGACAATCTCCGTCGGAGGAGAAATCGGTGAAGTAGGAAAATCAAACACCACGGTCGAAGAACTCAGGGCATACATGAACGGCTACAACAAGCTCATCGGGCCGGGGGTTAAGGGCATTTCGAAGATATCTGTCCAGACCGGCACGACTCACGGCGGTGTGGTTTTAGCCGACGGTTCGATTGCCGATGTAAAGCTTGATTTCAACACGATAAAAGAACTCGGCAAAGCAGCCCGCGAGGAATTCGGCGTCGGCGGCATTGTCCAGCACGGGGCTTCAACACTGCCGGACAGCATGTTCGACCTCTTCCCTGAAGCCAATACTCTTGAAGTTCACCTGGCAACCGGGTACCAGAACACCATGATGGACAGTAAACGCTTCCCGAAAGACCTTCTCGATAAAATGTACGCCTACATTTCGGAAAAATATGCCGACGAACACAAGCAGGGGGACACCCGCGAACAATTCCTCTACAAGACGAGGAAGAAAGCCTGGGGAGGGTTCAAGAAAGAAGCCTGGCACCTGCCTCAGGAAACAAGGGATGCGGTCATGGCAGAGCTCGAAGAACAGTTTACCGATGTCTTCACACGGCTGAACATTATCAATTCCCTCGATCTTGTCGAAAAATACATCAAAAAACCTTAAAAACTAAAACAATACCATCATCCGGAATGGCTGCCAGTTCAGGCAGCCATTGCCTTTTTCCACCGTCAACAAGGCAGGAATCATGTATAGGCTACCAGATTAGTCAACAATATGACAATAGTCATATACTGCCCGGCAGGAGCACGTTAGAATGACGTAGTTCTCAGGGAGGTTTCATATGAAAATCGATATACGAAAACTGGGTTTACTGATTACGGTACTTGGCGTCATCTCACTGGTAATCGGTGCGGTGTTTATCCAGCAGGGCTTTTCGAAAGAAGCGTGGTTAGTCAGGTCGATGGAGGCTGAAAAAATCGAACTTCCCGGTCAGCCCGAGGTCATTGTCAACAGTGCTGCCGTGGCTCAGGAAGCAGCCGATACCATCATGGAACACCGGCGGAATATCGCCCCGACGTACGGAGACCTTCTCGGTGAGGGCCGTTACGACCCGACGAATCCTACTCACCTGAGTTACGCTCAGGCGATGAATCTGGAAAACTACCTGTTTCTGGCGGTAACCGCTTTTGGCGTGTTTCTGATAGTGAAAGTAACGGGCGCGTTCATGGTACTTACCGGCTTTTCACTTGGTATTATCGGCCTCGTCATTCGAAAAAAATCAGCCTGATATTTGAATCGGTCAAAAACCTGTACCACTCTGACCGACAAATATCAAAAGGAGGTATCCAGTATGGCAGACATAAAAATCAACTGTTGCGGAGAAACCTGTCCGGTTCCTCTTGTCGAGACCCGGAAAGCGCTCAGGAAAGCGGCGGAGGGAGACATTATTGAAATCACCGGAACGCATCCGGCTTCGAAAAAAGAAATACCCATGGCGGTGAAAGCTCTCGGATACACCCTGCTCAGCGTCGAAGATGAAGGAAGCAGCTGGAAAATCCGGATAAAGAAGGAGAAAGGAGACTGAAATGACAGAAAAAGCTGACCGGGCAACGATTATCGTTCACAGCGGGGACATGGACAAGCTGTACAGCGCCCTGATTATCGGTAACGGGGCTCTGGCGATGGGCATGGAAGTATCGCTCTTCTTCACCTTCTGGGGACTCCAGCGGCTGAAAAAGGGAGGCCTCGAGAAAGGCCCGCTTTCGAAAATGCACCTGTTCGGCCTCGGCAAACTTATAATCAAGATGAAGATGAAGAAACAAAATGTGGCTTCCCTTGAAAGAATGATGCAGGACTTCAAGGAACTCGGCGGGAAAATCCTTGCCTGCGATATGACGATGGATATCATGGGCGTCAAACCCGAAGACCTTCGTCAGGATCTCATCGGAGACTACTGCGGGGTCGGGACCTACCTCGAAGACGCCAGGAATTCGAAAATAACCCTCTTTATCTAGAACAAGAAAGGAGAGAGGGAGAATGAATGAAATGAATCAGATTTACATGGACAATTCGGCAGCGACACGCATGGATGAGCGTGTTCTCGAAGCCATGACGCCGTACTTCTTTGAAAAATATGCCGTCGCAACCTCGGAATTCGCGTATTCACAGGGTATCGAAGTCAGTGAATCTCTCGAAGAGGCAAGAACCGTCCTGGCGGACGCGCTCGGAGCGGCACCGGAAGAATTCATTTTCACATCGGGAGATACGGAATCGTCAAACATGGCCGTAAAAGGCGCCGCCCTAGCTGCAAAAGGGAAAAAACACCTCATCGTTTCAAAAATCGAGGATTTCGCGGTACTAAACAGCGCGAAAGCTCTGGAAAAACAGGGATTTACCGTCACGTATCTGGATGTTGACGGCGAGGGGTTTATCAACCCGGACAAACTGAATGAAGCAATCACCCAGGATACCTTTCTCGTCTCGATTCAGCATGCCAATCA
>CAYSQK010000033.1:3768-11604 GCA_964433075.1 uncultured Dehalococcoidales bacterium | reverse complement strand
GAATCAACTCTCCGGCAGGAACTCGAAGAAGAAATCGAAAAACGCGTCACCTTCACGCGGATGCTGATTCACGAACTGAAAACACCCCTGACCCCGATGATTGCCGCCAGTGACATTATCACGGAATCAGTCCC
Organism: uncultured Dehalococcoidales bacterium; assembly: GCA_964433075.1. Classification (GTDB taxonomy): domain Bacteria; phylum Chloroflexota; class Dehalococcoidia; order Dehalococcoidales; family UBA2162; genus MGML01. Next base: position 11,470 of record CAYSQK010000033.1, on the reverse strand, counting down.
CGAAGGGCCGCTCCGCCGAGCCGCCAGATCAATCTATAACGGGTCACAGATGCTCTCCAGGAGAATCGACACCCTGATAGACGCCGCCAAGGGCGAACTCGGTATGCTCCAGATGAATCTTGAAAGCATAAACCCTCTCGATACCCTGAAATCGGTAGCTGAAGACACAGCCCCCCTGGCACAGCGGCGGCATCAGATACTGAAGGCAGAACTGCCCGATTCACTGCCTGATATCTTCGGAGATGAAGAACGTCTCCGACAGGTGGTGGTAAACCTGCTTGATAACAGTCTGAAATTCACCCCCTCAGGGGGAACAATTACCCTTCGGGCACGAAAAGAGAGAAAAAAGATTGTTATCGAAGTTGAGGATACCGGTCCCGGGATTCCGGCAGAGCAGCAGTCACACCTCTTTCAGGCATACCATCGGGGCGCTGACCCGAACCAGCACGGCCGCGGTCTGGGGCTGGGGCTTTCTCTCGCCAAGATTATCATCGAACTCCACGGTGGTACTATAAGAGTCGAGAGCCGCGAAGGCAAAGGCAGCACTTTCAGCGTGTTCCTTCCGGTACCTGAAAAACGAAAACGCGGATAACCTTATTTCCCGATTTTTTCGATGTACGCAACGAAGTCGCCGACCGTTTTCATCTCATTCATTTTTTCTTTGTCGACGTCAATTTCAATATCGAGAGCGGTTTCCGTCCCGATGATTATCTGCACCCAGTGAAGTGAATCGGCTTTAATATCCGAAAGCTTTGTTTCGAGCGTAATATTGTTCTCGGCAGTCCGGGTTACCCTGGCAATACTCCTCCTGAATTCATCAAAAACAGCCATATTTCACGCTCCTGATTATTGTCTATTCAGGCAAAGGCAGGTTCACCTGAACCTTTGCCAGTTCATTCCGTAATATTTCGACGGTATTCGTTTTGATTGCCTGAACCGCCTGCTTGACCGTCCCGCATATTTGTCCTGCCCGGCTGGCGCCGTGCGCTACCGCGGCAACGCCGTCAACTCCCCACAACGGTCCGCCCCCCATCACTTCCGCGGGACTCAGCAGTCGGTACAGGCTGCCGGCAATACCTTTTGCGGTCGCTTCATCGGTTTTTCCCGTGAGTTCCTTCATCAGCCAGGCCTGAATCGTCCTCCCCAGCCCTTCGGAATACTTGACAAGAATGTTTCCGACAAAGCCGTCGCAGACAATGACATTCGCCCGGCCGAACGGAATATCCATTCCTTCGACATTACCGACAAAGTTCAAACCGCTGTTCTTCAGGAGCGGGTATGCCTGTTTCGCCTGGTCGTTACCCTTGCCTTCTTCGGCGCCGACGTTCAACAGTCCGACGGTCGGGTTCCCGATACCGAGAATGGTTTTTGCATAAACCGTACCGACAACTGCCAGATTCACCATCTGGTACGGCTGAATACCGACATTTGCTCCGAGGTCGAGCACCACCGTTTTCGGTGAAAGCTGAAGAAATGCGCCGCCGGCAACCGGCCGTTCGATGCCCGGCAGCGTGCCGATATACTGGAGCGCCGAAACCATCATAGCTCCGGTCGACCCCGCGCTGATAACCGCATCCGCTTCCCCTTTTTTCACCAGCCGCGCCGCCAGCGCCACTGAACTCTCCGGTTTTCTCATCACCGCGAAAGCTGGTTCCTCGCCGTCGACTATTGTCTGCTTCGCTTCGACGACCCGTATCGAAAGCCCGGCCGTATCACACCCTGCCAGTTCCTTCTCGACGGCTTCTTTTCCACCGACCAGCAGTACCTCGACGCCAAGCTCACGGGCAGCCTGAACGCCTCCCTTGACGGTTTCCGCCGGGGCGAAGTCGCCTCCCATGGCATCGATGGCTATGCGTAATTTCTTCTCTCTCATGCTCAATCCTCCGAACCGTACCGGTTCATTTACCAGCTGTGGTCAATCGCGTTTTCTTTACAGACGGTATGGCAGTTCACCATGTTCCGCTCGTTACAGGCTTTGAATCCGGGACAGAAAAGGGTAATCTTTTTCCGTACTGATTCTTTTATCTCGGCCGTTGCCTGCCCGTGGTCCTGATTCATGACAAGGACCTGTGCCGGACAAACGTCAACGCACCTGCCGCACCCGCTGCACAGCCCCCCGTCGATACTGATATAGTATGTGCCGGTTCCATCTTCGTATCCATACTGGGTTTTCACCGCCGGCGCTGATGCCTTTGCATTCCGGTCGCGGGCATACAGGGCTGCCCCGAGAGCACCGCAAAGTTGCGGGTCTTCGCAGAGTAACGGTTTCATCCCGACTTTTTCCGTCAGTTTCGAGACCATGCCGCTGTTTTTCGAAATACCGCCGGTGATGGTAAAATCAGCCTGAATCGAAACCCGCTTTAAAAGATTATATGTCCGGGTCGCAATGGCTTCATGGAGTCCGGCCAGGATATCAGCCCGCTTTACCCCTTTGCGCAGGTAACCGATTGCTTCCGTTTTGGCAAATACCGCGCATATTGTATTGAACGGTATGGCGTTATTCGACTGAAGCGATACGTCACCGATTTCTTCGAGCGGTATGCCGAGAACATCGGCAATCATCTCCATGAACCGCCCGGTGCCTCCGGCGCACTTATCGTTCATGACAAAATTGGTCACATTTCCCTTTTCATCGCAGTTAATCGCCTTGCAGTCCTGCCCGCCCATGTCGACGATGGTGCGGACCGAAGGAAAATACCAGTTAATGCCTTTCGCGTGGGCACTGATTTCCGATACGTTTTCCTTCGCATACGGAACGAGCACGCGGCCGTAACCGGTCGCCACCGTGTAATCGATGTCATCACGGGTATACCCGGTTCCCCTGAGGACTTCCTCGAGCAGGGTTTCCGAGGTCTTCACACTCTCCGGCCCCGTATCCATGATTCTCGATGACAGAATCTCGTTATCCTTTAAAATGACCGCTTTCGCCGCCCTTGAACCTATATCGATACCGGCACATATCATGATTTCTTCTTCGCTCTCCCTCTCTTCCCCTTGAGTCTCCCGGGAAGGTGATGGTCAACTACTGTAATTCCGTACCGGGTGCTACCCGCTTTTGGCAATTTCCTCTTCCGCCAGTATTGCCGCTCCGAGAGCTGCCACACACATCGGAATTTCAGGGATATAGACATCGGTTCCAAGTTCCGAGGCAAGCGTACGGACAAGTCCTCTGTTCAAAGCAACCCCGCCGGTCACGGCGGTTGTCCCTCCGGCGCTGATACGCCTGCACATTGTTTTTATCCGGCTTGTGACCGAAAGGTATATCCCGAGAGCAATATCCGGCATCGGTGTCGGGGGCACCCGGTGAACGTGGGATATCACTTCCGATTCTGCAAAAACGGCACAGGTCCCGCTTATTTCGGCTCCGGCAGCAGCTTTTACCGAAAGCTCGGACATTTCATCGATTGATACCTTCATCAGCCTCGCCATCTGCGCCAGAAATATACCCGTCCCGGCAGCACATTTATCATGGTTCGCCCAGTCGGCCACTTTGCCCCGGTCATTCAGTTTGATGACCGTGCTGCTTTCAGCGCCGATATCGATAACTGTTCTGACATCCGGATTCATCGATGTGATACCGCGGGCAAGACAGGTGGTAATGGCCTTGTTCCGGCTGCTGAAAGAAACCGCTTTAGCGCCGGCTCCGGTCGTCACAACAACACACCCGGCATCACTCGCCAGTCCGGCTTCGGCAAGAACGTTCTCCCTCGCCTGACCGGCCGATATTTCAGCTTCATCACCGGAATCCATTACCACGGATGCCAGTGTCTTTCCGTCCTCACGAACGACCGCTTTCGTTGTCAGGCTGCCGATATCTATTCCTAAAGCATACATGCGTCTGTGCTCCCCGTTATCTAACGGTCTTCGAGCAACTCGAAGAACCGCTCCATTTTCTCACGTACTTCATCCTCGGAGGTTACCGTCTGGTCAACGACATCGCAGTCGAGGGTCAGCACCGGCACATCCGCCTCATTCAGGCGGTCTTTGAAAAGTTTGATGGTAGCGCAGGAATGCCGGCAGCCGACGTCCGCATAGTAAATCGCTCCGTCGACCCGATAGTCTTCCGCGGCCTGCGCAATACTGCCGAGGGTTTTTTCCCCCATCGGCCCGTACATCCTCGCCTCAGGCAGCATGTATGATTTCTCTACCACGCTCTCGATGGGCTTCGAAGCATCGAGCCGCCCTTCTCCCCACCAGGTGAAGAACGGTTCGATGACCGAAACCGCTCCGAACTCCACGGCTATTTTTTCGAGGAACGCCATCAGGTACATCGGCGGAATGAACAGGCTCATCAGCCGGAACTGTTCTTTCGGTACGGCGCCGCGGTGGTTCGCCACCGCCTGTTTCAATTCTGACAGCAGCGTTTCGAGATATTCAATCGATTCCGGCTGTCCGGGGAAAAGGTAATCGATTGTTACCAGTTCAAGAAACCCCATCGGGCTGAACGGCGTGGGGACGTTTTTCCTGAGTTCGTTGATTTCCCTTACCAGTTCTATCTGACGGTCGGTACGTCCGACAATCTCGGAAAGCCGGTCATAATCCATTTTCCGGCCCGAATGCTCTTCGAGGAACGAAATCATTCCTTTGACTTCGTTCACCATGTAGGTTTTTTCGAGAGGGCTGTCCTTAAACGGCCGGTCGAGGAAATACCCCGGACAATCGCACATCTCCATGATAAGCTCGCCGCTCTTGGCGGTGTTATCGCAGATAAGGTTCGACCAGAGCATGACATCCGGCCTCGGGAGCGCCCCGATAAGATATGCCCCGGCCAGTCCCCGGTGCGGCGTACATATTTCGGTCGCCATGCCGAGGCTCGCTCCTGCCGCCAGAATATCGGTACATTCGCCCGTAAAAAGAGCCGTCATCCAGGTCGTCGTTTCGGTATGCATCGGGACGATATCCATCGCCAGGAGGATTTCGGATGGGAAAAAGACGGTGTGAGCAGCGATGAACTCACCGTTCTCGCTGGCATCGCGGAGCCGGGTAAAATAGGCAATGAGCATGCGGTAGTACAGTTTCTGGCTCTGCCTGGCAGCCGGGTCTGATTCTATCATCCGAAGGACCAGTTTGCATGCCCTGATTATCGAATTTACTTTTGTCGCATTGGTTTTACTCGTCATTTTCGCGCCTCTATCATTTCCAGGAATGCCTGTACCCTGGTGGCAATCTGTCCCGACCCCGAACTCCCGAACTCGAGGTCGAGTGAAAGCACCGGCAGGGTATGCACCGCCAGCCGTTTCGTCAGCAGCGGTAAGTCGTGAGCGTAAGGAACGCAGTACCGGACAATTTCACTGATAATGCCTTCGACACGGAACTCCAGTGCCGACTCGGCAATCCGCCTGAACCTTTCTTCGGACGGGAACATCCGGGCGCAGGGATAATTGTTAAGGTAGCGTCTCGCCAGCGATGTCACCGGCGCTTCGCTTTCCCTTACTTCGACAAGGTCGCCCCAGTACCGTGTGCTGGTACAGAGTTCATCGGTCACCACCAGCCCCCCCTGTTCTTCAATCGAAGCAATGAATTCAGGGTTCGTCAGAACGCTGCCGGTTATCATCAACCGGGCACGCCCGGCATATCCGGTTTCCGAGGCTTCGAGTTCTTCGAGGAGGTCGTTCAACAGGCGGTTGAAATCCTCTTTAGGAATCCTGAAACAGGCATCCAGCACCTCCAGCGTCTGGGCGCCGGTAATCGGGGGGTTTTCGCGTTTCCGGAGCTCGTACAGCCGTTTCAGGAGCAGCCTCGATTCATTGTAAAGGGCTATCGACTGCCGTAAGGCTTCATCGGAAACGGTCATTCCAAGGTATTCTTCAAGGTTCGTTTTGAACAGATTTACCTCGGCGGTATACAGTTCGAGGGCGCTGTCCGTATACTTCCTCGGCACCGTCAGCACCTGGTGGAATGGCGTGCCGATGTACTCACGCCACAGGTCGAAAAGGCGCCGGGCTCCGTCACAGGTCGAACCTCCGACAACCCCGTCGAGAAAACTGTATTCACCCTTCAGTCCCATCTGCAGACAGCTTCGGGAGAAGGAACAGTTATTCATGTACAGGTAGGCATTCCCTTCATCGAGTTCGGTTTCCGTATCGTAACCGGTAATCCTCAAAGGATAGATGCCGGCAGCATGCATGATTTCTTCCGGAACATAGGTGCAGAGCCAGCCGAATATTTTCGTCCCTGCCGCCTGTGCGTCCCTGATGTATGAGATGTCCGGGAAATGCCGGTTAATCTCCTTGAACGGCTCCAGTGATTGCGGGGCCGTGTTTTTCCCGTTCGGATTGTGGATTATCTGCATTGTTCTGCCTCGGCCTTTTTTGACTTTTACTCGAAAGGAATCTCAGGTTGATACCCGACGAATATCGCTCCCGGGCCGGTACCGTATCCCATCACCGGACTGTAATCGGAAACGAGAATATCGAGGCACGAAAACCTCTTTGTCAGTTCTTCGCGCATACTTTCGGCGGTATCGGGGGATGCGGCATGGGAGAGCAAAAAATGGTGAGGTGTCCCCTGAACCTTGTCTCCGATAAGCTTCAGAAGTTTTTCCAGCCCCTCGCTTTTCTTCCGAGCCCGGTCTTCCATCTCCAGCGTTCCCTCGTCGGTGATACGGTTAATCGGCCGTATACTGAACATCGACAGCATTCGGGAAGCTGTCTTCGACATTCGTCCCGTGCGGTAGACGTATCGCAGCGTATCCAGCATCATCAAACCGCCGGTCTGCTTTCTTGTTTTTTCAGCATATTCTGCAACGGCATCGATGTTTTTCCCGGCCGCCGCTGCCTTCGCCGCCGCCAGCGCGACAAGTCCCTCCATCCCGGCACAGGCAAGCGAATCGACAACCCTGATTGTTTTCTCAGGGTGTTTTTCCATGTATTCCGCCGCTGCCATGCCGGCGGTCTTGTTCAAAGCGGTCAGGGCCGATGATATGGTAACGAAAACAATCGCATCCGTTTCCCGCCCGAGTTTTTCATACGCCTCCGTCACCACCGCCGGTGTCAGGGCTGACGTAACGAAACTGTCCGGGTCATTCTGTATCTGCCGGTAGGCATCCTCGGCCGTCAGGTCGACCCCGTCGACATAGGACGTTCCGTTGATATGAATGTTCGCCGCCGGTATGAGGGCAATATCGTACTTCGCCCGCAGGTCCTCGGGAATGCAGGAAACCGTGTCGGTCAGAATTCTCACGCCCGTCATTACAATCCTCCCCGGGTTATTCACCCGTATCGTTGTATTGCAGCTTTATGAAATTAGGTAACCGCCGTCAACGGCAATCACATCACCGGTAATATATTCGGACAGGTCCGATGCCAGAAACAGGACAGCCCGGGCGATATCATCCGCTTCGCCCATTCGTCCCAGCACCATTCTCTTCATGAAATTCTTCAGTTCCTTCAACTGGGCTTTCTGTTCCGTCTCATCAGCGTTACCCACGTGCGAATACACCGCCCGTGTCAGCATGCCGCCGGGAGCTACGGCGTTCACCCTGATGCCGTGGATGCCGAGTTCGCGCGCCAGACTTTTCGTCATCATAATAACCCCGGCCTTCGACGCATCGTACGCCGTCATGCCCGTCGATGACGGATGAATACCTTCGATTGAGGCGATATTGATGATGCACCCGCCCTGCCGCTTTTCTATCATCGGTGCGACGGCATACCGGGAACAGAGAAACGTCCCTGTCAGGTTGACGTCCACGACATTCCGG
>CAYSQK010000033.1:0-3758 GCA_964433075.1 uncultured Dehalococcoidales bacterium | reverse complement strand
CCGGAAATCGGCACCGGTCATTTCGACGAACGGTTTTCGCGGGTAGATACCTGCATTGTTTACGAGGATATCGATGCTGCCGCGCCGCTCCGTTATCGCCGAAAAAGTGGCTTTCACCGCCGCTTCATCGGTAATATCGCATTCGTAAAAGAAAGCGTTCGGCCCCAGCGCCTTGACCGCTTCTGCAGCCGCCGCGGCATCGGTATCGATAACGGCGACACCAGCTCCGGCTTCGATGAACCGCCGGCTCATCGCATACCCGAGCCCCCGCGCACCGCCGGTAACGACTGCGTTTTTTCCCTTGAGACTGATTAACTCGGATAGAGGTCTGTTCTGGTCTTCAAGCATCATACTGCACGTTCTTACCTAGAGTTACTATGTATCATACAATTGATTCAGAAGAATATCAATATGTATTCAGCCTGAAATCTTTGCTATTTTCAGGGTCTCTGGTAGAATACACATGAGCCTTGCTGGCGCTGACTCGTGTAAGGAGTGATACCGATGCGTGATTTCAATGAAACCGATAAACAGAAGAAAAAAGGACGGAGAGTAATTCCCGAAAATCCGGCAAACCTGTCGCCGGAAAAGGTATCTGAGCTCGAAGAGACGGTAAAAGCAGCCCTGAACGGCGTTCATCTGTCCTGCCCGATTGCCTGGGCAATCGCCCGGAAAGCCGGCGTTCCCAAAATCGCCGTCGGCGCCCTGATTGATAAACTCGGCGTTCGGGTGACCGACTGCCAGATAGGATGCTTCAAGGTGGATAAAACGCTCTACGACGGACCGGCTACCGAAAAACTCAGCGACGAACTCCTGAAAATAATCGACGACCTGAACGCTCAGGGGAAACTGACCTGTGCAAAAACCTTCGAACTGGCAAAGGAATTCAAGGTAAAGCCGCTTACCATCGGCAACGAAACCATCGCCCGCGGCATCAAGATTCGCGAATGCCAGCTGGGGTGTTTTTAGTATCGGATATTTTGAATCTCTTCTTGACTTGAAACAAAAAAATAGCGATAATAGTTGATGGTGTTACCACCAGATGACGCTCCCCGATAGCTCAATGGTAGAGCGAGCGGCTGTTAACCGCTAGGTTCTAGGTTCGAGTCCTAGTCGGGGAGCCAGTTTATTTCCAGACGTTTCCATTATGTTTTTCGGGATATTGCTTTCTGCCTGGCATTTCTTGTGATTTATGTCACACTACTGTAACTTGCCATTTTCTTAATAATATGGTAATATTCAGATACTATGACAGATAACAGCATGAAAACCATCATAAAAGAAGGCGGCAGAATAGTAATCCCGGCTGCTTTCAGAAAAGCTCTTGGTATCAAGACCGGTGACGAGGTGCTGATAACCCTTGAGAATGATGAAATAAAAGTAATCAGCTCTCGTCAGGCAGTCGCCCGTGCGCAGGCTTTAATCCGCTCTTATATTCCGGAAGGCCGCAGCCTGTCGGATGAGCTTATCAGAGAACGACGGAACGAATCGAAATATGAATAAAACCGTCATCGATGCCTCAGCTTTACTGGCTCTGTTGAACGCCGAACCGGGGGCCGAGTTGGTGGCTGAAGCGGTACCAAACGGAATCATCAGCGCCGTCAATCAATCAGAAGTTGTTTCTAAGCTTTGTGAAGCCGGTATTTCTGAGTCCGTTGTTCATCAAACCCTTGAATCTCTTAGCCTGGAAATTATCCCTTTTGATAAAGGTCAATCATACGAGGCAGGCTTTCTTCGTAAATTAACACAAAAATACGGACTCTCACTCGGTGACAGAGCCTGTTTGAGCCTGGCCGGGATGCTGGGAGCAACCGCGCTGACGGCAGATAAAATCTGGACAAACCTGCCGGTCAATGTGGACGTCAAGGTCATCCGATAAAGTATTTTTTACCAAAAAGATAAGAGGAGCGAACGCTCCTCTTATTCGCTTTGCCGTATCTGTTACTCCGCAAGTGCCATGCAGGCTATCTCCGCAATATCGTATACCTCGATATCAATGCCGTACTCGGCTTTCGCATCCCGGAAATTCTTCTCGCACCAGGGGCAACCGGTCACAATTGCCTGAGCACCGGTCGATTTCGCTTCCTTCAACCGCTCGCCGGCTGTCCAGACAGACATGTCAGGATTCGCCTGGCTGACGCCCGCGCCGGCGCCGCAGCACCATGAATTTTCCCGGCACCGCTTCATCTCGATGAGTTCAATGCCGTCGATGCTGTTCAGTATATCTCTCGGAATGTCATACAGAGCATTCTCGCCCAGGTGCCGTCCCAGATGGCACGGGTCGTGCCAGGTCACGGTCATCGGCACCTTTTTCGTTAATGTCAGTTTTCCGCTCTTTATCAGGCGCGAAAGAAATTCGATAAAATGGAGTGTTTCGTACTTCGGTTCGATTTCCACCTTCGGGTACAGATTCTTCATCGTCGCGTACCCGTCGGAACAGGAAGTAACCACCGTTTTCACCCCGAGCGAATTGAATGTCTCCATGGTGTGCTGGGCATATTTGGTGAATTCGCCGGTGTACCCGATTTCATACGAACGCCCGCCGCAGCAGCACTCTTCAGCGCCCATAATGCCGACATCGACACCGGCTGCTTTCATAAGCTTCATCACGCTCAACGGCACCTGTTTCAACGCTTCCTCATAAGAAAGCAGGCAGCCGGTGTGGTACAGAACGTCAACCGATTCCTTCGCCGCGTTTTTAATACCGAGCCCCTTTGCCCAGTCACCGCGTTTCGATTTCGGCTCACCGAAGACATTATCTTCACCCCGCAGGCCGTAGTATATCGCCATGTATTCCGGCTTCATCAGCCCGCGCGTCACCGCTTCTTCCCTCGCCGCCTGGATGATTTCGAATATATGGGTGTGGTGGTACACGCTGCATACCTGCTGGCAGGAAAGACAGCCGGTGCAGGCATAAATCCTTTCTCTGATTTCATCATCCTCGAAGGGCAGTTCGTTATTGTACACACCCCTCGCAATCGCCATCATACCCGAAGGGTAAAAGGATTCTTTCCTGTATCGCTCCCCGGCCGGGCAGGAAGGCGCGTATATCCTGAGCATCTCCTTGCAGGTCCCGCACCTCGTACAACCGTAAAGCCACTCCCTGACGTCTTCAAGACTCATCGCATCCTCCTTCGTATCTCTGAATATTTCGGGTTCACGGTCATCCGCTACTCAGCCGGTGCGCCCCACCGTCCGGGATTCAGTATATTGAACGGGTCCATCATTTTTTTCACCCGCCGGTGCAATTCAATCCACTCCGGAGAGGCCAGTTCTTCCATTTTCCTGACCGCCCAGACCGGTGTCTTGTAAGGAAGAAAACCCATTTTCAGTACCAGGTCAAGCTGCTCATTCGTTGCCGCCACAACCCGTCGTACCGTTTCCGGGTCGCCTTTATCATAGGGAATCATCCACCGCAGCCCGACGAAGTGTCCTTCGTTCATAATCCGGGTGTATGCTCCCCGGCAGAGGTTGTATTTATCTTCGATAAGGCAGCCCTGCTCGACGGTTTCAGCCCATTTGCTCATCGGCCCGTAGCAGCCGACCCAGGCAAGACCGCCCCCGGAGCAAAGTACTCCCAGCGCCTGCATCGGGAACCCTGCCCGGCTGCTCGGATGAGGGTCAGGTATGCGGATATTCATATCGCCGAGTTCTCCCCTCACCAGTCCGTTGATGACATTAACCTTGGCATCGAGTTCCTCCTGCGTAAGATCGGAAGAGCGTCGTGTAGGGAAAGAGTGTAGGATAGGGTGGTGTTG
>CAYSQK010000032.1:0-11811 GCA_964433075.1 uncultured Dehalococcoidales bacterium | reverse complement strand
CTCCGTTGATACGGAATCAAGAGACCTTCTGTGGACGAATGGCTCGTAATGACGCAACTATCAACCAAATGCAAACAGTACCGGAAAATACTTCTCTTGACCTCTTTTCTTCCTCTATTTTTTAAAAACACTGGACAATATTCCTGCCGAAAGGCTATTATTGACTCGATTGGTCAACATAAAATGACCCTAAAGGGTCACTCGCACTCTTGAGTATATGGTATAAAGTACTATACCTGTATATCTTCAATGAACGAAAATGCATAAACAGAGGAACGAATTCGAAGGTTGCAAGTTTGTCTATTCGACTTCAGGTATTCATTAACATAATACTTATCTTTGTTATTATCGTCAGTGCGACTATTTTACTGTCACGTTTTCTCATTCTTCAAAATCTCGAGACCGCCGAACATGACGTCATCACCCTTCGCATGGAAGCGGTAAAAGCATTAATGGAAAAGGATATCTGCGGGCTTGATTCCACAACACTGGACTGGGCTTCATGGGATGATACCTACGAGTTTGTGGAGGATGGTAATCAGGATTACATCGAAGACAATATTCTTACCAATCCATTCACGTACCTCGACTTAAATCTGATGGTATTTCTTGATGTAAACGGGAAAATTGTCTACGAAGCGGCATATAGTCCGGAGGAAGAATCGATTACTCATCCTGCCCCGTCTCTCGGCGTGTTTCTTGAAGATAATATCGAGGTAATTACCGGTAAACAGCAGGGAAAGTGCGTACTGATATTACCGCCGGACGGGCAGCCTTTAGCAATTGCGTCCAGACCGATATTACCGAGTGATGAACAATTACCGTCACGCGGGACTCTTGTCTTCGGCCGGTATATTACCGAATCGACGATAGAGCCGTTAAACATGTATCCCGATTCTTTCATATCCATGTATGCAGCGGGTGATGAGAATGCTGCCGGAGACGTACTCAGCCTCTTATCCGAATACGAAACGAGAAAAGAAAGTATCGATGTTAAAATAATAAATCGTGACCGTGTTGCCGGATACATTATTTTTGAAGATATTTTCGGCGAGCCTTCCCTGCTGGTAAGGATGGAGTTTCCCCGGGATATCTACGAACAAGGCAGGACAGGCATCAATTATCTCATTCTTGGTATCGGCAGTCTTGGTCTGCTGATATTACTCATCGTGATTCCTCTTACCGATATTGCCGGATTATCCCGTTTGAGAAAGCTTTCGGCGAAAGTCGATGAGATAGGAAAGACCGGTAACATATCAGAACGAGTCGAGAGTACGAGGAATGATGAAATAACCAGCCTTTCACAAAACATTAACAATATGCTGAATACCCTGCAGAACCTGTATGAAAAAGAGGCTGAACTGAGTCGGCAGGTTGAAAATGAACTGAACAGACGGGTGAGTTTCATGAGGGCGCTCGTTCATGAACTCAGAACCCCGTTAACGCCTGTTCTGACGACCAGTGAAATGCTTCTTGAAAGAGTTACCGGCGAACCTGACCGAAGCATGGTTGAAAACGTGTACCGGGGGGCCGTTCGTTTGAATAAACGAATCACCGAATTACTCGATTTCACCCGGAGTGAAGTTGGAGGACTCGAGGTTCATTTGAGCAGGATGAATCCCCTGCCGTTAATCAGAGAAGCAGTCCATGAACTGGAACCCGAAGCGTTACAGCGTAAAAAATCAATACGACTGGAAGCGCCCGAGGAGTTGCCGGATGTCTTCGGTGACGAAGACAGAATCAAGCAGGTTTTGACGAATTTAGTCGATAATGCCATCAAGTATTCTGTACGTGGAGATACCATCAATGTGAGAGTAACAACCGATTCAAACAGCGTCATAGTCGAAGTTGAAGATCACGGCCCCGGTATTGAGGAAGATGACCAGAAGAAGATGTTTACGCCGTATTTCAGAATACAAAAGGAAATGAGTCACACGGGAGGTCTCGGTCTGGGGTTACAGCTTAGTAAAAATATCGTCGAATTACATCACGGGAAAATCTGGTTGAAAAGCCGTCCCGGAGAAGGTTCCGTGTTCGGGTTTTCAATTCCCCGTGATGAAGCTGAGTCGGAGAACAAATAATGAAAATATTAGTAATAGAAGATGACAAGAGTGTCATCGATACGATATCGTTATCATTCAAAGTCGGGTGGCCGGGGATAGAGTTCCTTGTTGCCAATGACGGCCTGACCGGTATCACACTCGCAAAACAAGAGAATCCGGACACGATTATTCTCGATCTGGTTTTACCGGATTGTACGGGGTATGAAGTTCTGAGTACAATCCGAAGTTTTTCCAACACTCCTGTCATCATTGTCTCAGCGCTGGATGAAGAAACCGATGTCATTAAAGGTCTGGAAATGGGAGCGGACGATTATCTCACGAAACCGTTCAGGAAGATGGAACTGCTTGCCCGGGTGAAGACGGCGTTACGAAGACAAAGTATAGCGGCTTCGGACCAGGTAACACAGGTTTGCGGAGCGCTGAAATATCTGCCTGTTACCCGTCAGGTATTGTTTCATGATAAGAGTACGCGGTTAACGAATACCGAGGCTGATATTCTGACGTTTCTCATGCAGAATGCCGGCAGGGTCGTTTCTCATTCAGAACTTTCGATTGCTGTATGGGGGAAAGAATTTGCTCATTCAGCTAATACCATTAAAGTACATATCAGGCATCTGAGGGAAAAACTTGAGGTTGATCCAAGCCATCCGGCTATTATTATAACCAGTCAGGGAGCCGGGTATTCGTTCATAACGCCTGCATAGACGGTACAGGCAATGAATAAAAAAAAGCCCGCATCATGGTGCGGGCTTTTTTCAAATAAGACGAACTAACTGGTTTTCAATTCGTATGAAACGAAATCCGATTTCTTGAATCCCTGTCCGGAAAGGAAGCTCTTGAGATTTTCATCATCGTCTCTGATGACAATTCTCACTGCTGCCTGCTGCTTTTTACATTCGGCAACGAACGCATCCATGAGTGCCTGACCGATCCCTTTTCCCCAATGTTCGGCATGAACGCCCATCATCTCTATCCAGCCTATTTTAGGACTGGACATGCCCGGAATTTCCATGGTGCGAGGCTGGCTGATGAGCAGCTTGCTTCGTTCTTCCGATTCGATAACGCCACCGACGAATCCAACGACATCCTGTCCGATTTCGGCAACGAAGCATAAGTCCGGCTCGTAAATTCTCCAGTACATATCGAACGTGAACGGCCAGGTGGTTACCCTCCTCTTTCCGAATAACGAGTTATCGACGGCATTGACTTTCGCAAGGTCGGTTTTTTTCATCTTGCGAACTTTAACCACTCCTTTGTTATCGGCCATATCTACCTCCTTTTACCTCTCGGCTTGTACCGCTGGCGTAATGATACTACATAATTATTCAGGTTTCAATGTTGAACCGGTGAAACTCCGTATGGAAATACCGACAATCCCGCAGGTAGATCAGCGTGTGTTTGGGCCTGCCGGTACGAATTACCCCTGAACAGTCTCAAGAACCGACCCGGTACCGCTGAATAACTTCAAACATCCGACCGGGCAGACATCAACGCATTTCCCGCAACGGGTACATTTTTCAGAATCGAATACCGGTATTCCCCGTTCGCTGTTGAAAGTGATTGCATCAAATTCACAGGCTTTCAGGCATTTCCGGCAGTGGATACATCCGGAATCACATTTTTCCCGGCCGGGGTGGTCACGCACCGTCTGGTAGTTACAAAGCAGCACCACTTTCGTTTTCGCCGGAACAAGCTCTATCAGATTCTGCGGACATTCGATGGTGCAGAGTCCGCAGCCGATACATTTTTCCGTATCAATGGCGGCGACATGTTTATCGGCGTCAATTGAAATGGCATGCTGGGGACAAACGGCGACACAATCGCCTAATCCAAGACAGGCATAAGGGCATTTACGGAAACCTTTGAGAAGCTGGGCAGCTCCTTTGCAGGTTTCCGCACCCGAGTATTCATATATCATTTCGGAATTTCCGTTACAATGGACAACTGCCTCACGGTACATATTTTCCGCATCGACGGTGATACCGAGCACTTTCTCGAGCCGTTCGATACCTTCTTTATCTTCGATAATCTGACTGCACGGGTGTTTTGTCAGATACCCGGGATCATCGGTCAGAAGCTTTGCATAGGCAAAGCAGGAGGGGTTCCCGCAAGCACCGCAATTGGCTCCGGGTAAAACGGCGGCAATTTCTTCAGTTCGTTCAAGACCTTTGACTTTCTGAGGCACCACGATATTGACTACCCATATCAGAACAGCGAGTGCCAGACCAATCGCAACCAGAATGATAATCGTTACTGCCATTTACACGATACCTCCGAACCCGATGAACGTAAGACCCAGCAGCACTGCTACCATGAATGCTATCGGCAGGCCTTTCATTGCTTTCGGTATATCAGCCAGGTCCAGTTTTTCCCTGATACCCGACATGATAAGAAGCACGACAAGGAAACCGACACCTCCGCCGAGAGCAGCGACAATGCTGGTGATGAATGAATACTCACCTGTCTGGTTCAGCAGGGCAATGCCGAGTACCGCGCAGTTCGTCGTGATAAGAGGGAGATAAATACCGAGGGCGTTATACAGAGTGAGATTGGTACGTTTAATGACCATTTCAACTATCTGAACCATGACGGCGATGACGAGGATGAACATGACGATGCTCATGTACTCGATATCAAACTGTTTGAGGATAAAATGGTCAATGACCCATGTCACTGCCGAAGCCAGCGTCATGACCAGCGTAACGGCAATGCCCATGCTCAGGGCGTTGCCGATATTTTTGGAGATCCCGAAAAAGGGACACAGACCGAGAAACTTCACCAGGATGAAGTTATTGATGAGAGCCATCGTTAAAAAGACGATTACGAGGTTATCACTCATTCCTTCAGCACCCCCGTATGTTTAAACAGAGCGAGCAGTAACCCCATGACCAGAAATGCTCCTGAAGGAAGGATGAATATCAGCATCGGGTGGTCACCGAGCACCGGCAGGGTGAACAGGTCAACCCCGAAGACGGATATTCCGCCCGTGCCCAGAAGCTGCCGGAAAAAGGCGAAGATAACGATAGCAAGGGCATAGCCCAGGCCGATACCGAGAGCATCCGCAATAGAGTATATAACCCGGTTCTTCGAAGCGAATGCTTCAGCCCTGCCTAAGACGATGCAGTTGACGACAATCAGCGGCAGATAAATGCCGAGTGATTCCGCCAGTGCCGGCACATAGGCTTTGAAAACAAGGTCAAGAATCGTTACAAATGTGGCGATGACGACAATAAACACCGGTATCCTGACCATATCAGGGATGAATTTCCTAATCGACGAAATGATGATATTCGAACCGAGGAGGACGAACAGAACACCGACACTCATTCCCAGGGCATTATCAATGCTGCTGCTGACCGCCAGTGTCGGACAGAGGCCGAGCGCAAGAACGAACACCGGATTTGAGAGAATGACTCCTTTGGTAAGTTCTTTCCAGAATCTCGTCGTGTTAATCACCCCCCTCGCCGAATAACGCTTTGACTCTTTCGAGAGCGGTCTCCCTGACGGCATCAGCAACTGCCTGTGAACTTATCGTTGCTCCTGTGATGGCGTCAATTGTTCCGCCGTTCGCTCTTATATCAGACTCAATGATGCTGATACCGCGGTACTGACCGAAATAGGATTCTTCAGTAATCCGGGCTCCGAGTCCCGGACTCTCCGAATGACTGATGATACTGATACCCCGGACGGTCGTTTCATCTTTCAGGCCGACCAGAATGCTGATTGTCCCGCCATAGCCTTTCCCTTCGGCAATGTAGGCATAACCAATCGTCTCAGCCTCGTTCAATATGACATAAACGTCTTCTACGAGTTGATAATCGTTCATTTCCGGGAACATGGCGGACAGTAATCCCTGAATCTCATGTTCCGTTTCTTCTTCAATCTTCACGGACGTCAGCTTATCCGTCAGTGCCAGCAGACTGACAGATACGAGCACGACGAGCGTGACGATGAAGACAGGATAGAATTGTTTCAGTTTATTTTTCACTTTTTGTTTTCTTAATCAGCCCGTAGGGCTTCGTTTTTGTCATGCGGTCGATAAGAGGCGTCAGCGCGTTCATCAGCAGTATCGAGAAGCAGACGCCTTCATTCATGCCGCCATACAGTCTGATAAGCGATGTCATGATACCAGCCCCGATACCGAAGATGAGCCTTCCCTTCCATGTTATCGGAGAAGTTACATAATCGGTTGCCATGAAGAACGCTCCAATCATCAGGCCTCCTCCGAGTATTTGAAAGAGGGGGTCTTCACCGGCGGCGAACATAAAGAGCGCGACCGTTCCGATGTACGCAAGGGGAATTCGCCAGTCGATTACCCTGAATAAAACCAAGGCGAGCCCGGCGATGAGAATCAGCAGGGCAGATGTCTCTCCCAGTGAACCACCGGTATTACCGAGAAACATGTCTTTATATATGGAGGCCATACCGTTGTCAATGACAAACCCCGGATTGAGGGGGGTAGCAGTCGTTACGGCATCGGCTCCGAATCCAACCGGTTTTGTCCAGGTTGTCATTTCGACCGGGAAACAGACAGCGAGGAAGGCTCGTGCTCCGAGAGCAGGGTTAAAGATATTATGACCGAGTCCGCCGAACGCTTCCTTGACGATGGCGACAGCAAAAATCGAACCGATAACACCCATCCATATCGGGAGAGAAGGAGGCAGAGTCAGTGCCAGAAGCAGTCCGGTAATAACGGCACTTCCGTCCATGATAAACGGACGTTTTCTCATTTTCTTAATCAGAAACTCGGTGATAACCGATGACACGATACAGGCGACAATAAGCCAAACAGCCTGAAAACCGAAGTAAAATACCGAAGCCCCGGTCGGCAGCAGCAATGCTGCGACGACGAGGTACATTATCAGGCTTATCGAGGTACCACTCCTGATATGCGGTCCTGGTGAAACGAGAAGTTCTTTGACCTTACTCACGCTTTGGTTTTCCTCTTGTTCAGTTCGCTTTTTCCTACCTTGATGTACTGAGTTATCGGAATATGCGCCGGACAGACCCAACTGCAGCTTCCGCATTCAAAGCAGTCTTCGATGTAGTTTTCTTTACAGTCGGTATAGTGTCCGGCTTTGACATATTTAACATAATTCGTAGGAATCAGGTTCATCGGGCAAACGTCAACGCATTTTCCGCACCGGATGCAGTTCTGTTCACGTACCGATGTATTTTGCGTAACGAGGATGCAATTCGTTCCCTTCGTCACCGGGTAATCGAGGTCGAACTGAGAAATTCCCATCATCGGGCCGCCCATAATGACTTCATTAGCTTCATCAGTCATTCCGCCGCAGTATTCGATGAGGTCAGATATCGGCGTGCCGATTCGTACCAGGAGGTTTTTCGGCTGTTTTACCATACCGGTGACGGTAACAACTTTTTCAATATAGGCCTGATTTTCGAGGACTGCATCATGAATGGCTTTGGTGGTGCTGACATTCTGAACGACCGCCCCGACGGCAGTCGGTAATCCACCGATGGGAACTTCTTTGCCGAGAAGAACCTGGGTCAGGATTTTTTCTCCGCCCATCGGGTACTGTGATTTCAGCGGAACGATGTTTATGGTTCCGGTACGCCCTGTTGAGCGAATGAGCTTTTCGAGATGGATGATTGCATCTTCCTTGTTATCTTCGATGGCGATAAAGGTTTTTTCCGGTGCCAGTATTTTCTGCATGATGGTGATGCCGGACAGCACTTTTTCTCCGAATTCAAGCATAATGCGGTGGTCTGACGTTACCCATGATTCGCACTCGCAGGCATTGATGATTACCGCATCGATTTTAATATCAGGCGCCGGTGAGAGTTTGACTCTGGTCGGGAAGGTTGCGCCGCCGAGGCCGACCAGTCCGGCTTCCCCGATTTTTGCAAGGATTTCTTCTTTGGTGAGGGAAGCGAGGTCTTTGACCGGTTCCGTCTCAGCCCGGTTATCGGTGCCGTCGGACGTAATGACCAGAGCGTCGACAAGCACGCCGTTCGGCGGGTTTATCAATTTTTTAGTTTCCGTCACCTCACCGGAAACAGTGGCATGAACCGGAGCTTTCACAAATCCCTGGGCATCACCGATTTTTTGTCCGGTGAGAACCTTTTCGCCTTTTTTCACCAGCGGGACACACGGTGCACCGATGTTCTGCTGCATGGAGATAACGACTTTTTCCGGAAGGGGCATCCTTTCAATCGGACTGCCTGCCGTGACCTTGTGATGGTCAAGTTTAATGCCTTTCGAAGCGGCTCGTTTTTTCAAGCGAATTGCTGGTAATTCCATGCTTTTCTCTTATTGATTCATGTATTTGGATAGCCCGGATGATTTGTGGATATTCAAGTCCTGGTCAATAATCATTGCTTCGGTACCGTCAAGTGTTTCAATCAGTGCCAGACCTGCTTCCGTTCCCATTGCCATGACGCCTGTTGCCAGCGCATCCGCCATTGTTCCGGATTTGGTGATGATGGTTACGCTGGTGGTCCCCGGAGCCGACATACCGGTTTTGGGATTGAGTATATGACTGGCTTTTTTGTCCGGGCTGAAATAGCGCTCGTAGTTCCCGGATGTCATAACCGCCATGCCGGACACGTAAAAGTCAGCGAGAAATTCAGTGGTATCATCGGGGTTAACGAGGGTGACATTCCATAATGAGCCGTCCGGTTTCGACCCGAGGGTTTTCGTATCTCCTCCGGCGTCCACCAGGGCTGAGGTAATCCCTTTACCGGCAATTACCTTCAACGCTTCATCGGCAGCATATCCCTTAGCGATTCCGCCGAGGGTGATTTTCGTTCCTTCGAGGAGTCTGACGGTTCCGTTTTCAATGATAATCCGGTCAGTGCCGACACAGTTCATGACTGCGTTTATCCGGGCGGTGCGGGTTTCTTCATCAAGCTCCCAGAATTGTGCTTCGGCATTCGGGTCAAAGGTATACAGGTCGAGAAGCGGCTGAACGGTAATATCAAAATACCCGCCGGTCAGGTCAAAATACTCTTTCGAGTAATTCAGCATTTCAATAAGGTCATCGGCAGGGTTTTCGAGAAAACCGGTTTCATTCAGTTGAAAGGCTTCACCGGCGCTGTCATATATCGTAGCGGCGAGTTCTATTTCTTCAATCCGGGTAAACGCGGCATTGATAACTTCCTGAGCTTTTTCCCTGTTTTCCGTGTAGACTCCGATGCGGATGTAGGTGTCCATCATATCACGGGTTTCATCAAAGAATTCAAGACGACCGGTGCTGCAGCCGGAGCATATTTGAAGAGATAAAAGGACCATAAGGATGAAGAATGCAAATATATGCAATGTTTTCTTCAAAAGATACTCCTTGTCAACGGTTTCTTCTGAATACAAGTAAGGTATCTGACGTGATGCAGATACCCAAAAACAACCATATTGTAGCACTCTTTTCGGCAGTTGTCATTTTCAAAAAAACAACCCCCTGCATGTAATGTGCAGGGGGTTGCAATACATCCAGCAGGATGATGATTACCGCCAGTTATCGATACTGTAACCGGTATCTCTGCCTCGCCCGCCGGTCCAGAGCGCCATTTCTTCACCGCCGCCGGTGACAATGGCACAATTCGTGAACGGGTCAGGACAGGCCGGAACCATGTAGTCCTCATCGAGTTCTTTCCATGGTTTACCGGAGGTTGGTTCGATTGCCTTCCAGCCGTTGGTCCAGACATCCGGCGACTGATGAGTCCGATACTCTCGTACCGTCATGAAACTCTGTTTATACAGCCACTCATACAGGTCGTCTTTTGTTTTGAAACCGTACGCTTTGAGGTCTCGAGCCATTTCCGGTAAGAGGAAGAAGGTTTTTCCGCCTTCGCCGTCAGCCCAGAGGCTTTTAACGAAGTATTCAATAAAGTTATGCGGGCCGGGGATACCCTTGACACCAATTCGTCTGGCAATGCCGCCGTGGCCGCTCTTCTGGAATTCCCGGTAGCCGCCGGGCATGAATTCAGTGTTGCGGATAGAGAAGCCCATCTGCATGGGGACGATACAGCTTTCGTCTTTCTTGAAATCGTATTCTTCCCTCAAGCTTGCCCAGCCTTCCGGCAAGGCATCGTCGTTTTCAGGGAAGCAGTTATTCAAAGCATTTCCCCAAACGCCGGTGTTGGTAACATTCGGTATATTACCGCCGAGGTTACGCCACATGAGTTCGGCAGCCCGTCCGAGAGCCCGATTCGATATGTTACCGGGGCCGAGGACATTAGTATCAAAATTCATTTTGATTTCTTTGGCATACGGTCCGCTGAAACAGTACGAAACTCCGCCACGTCCGTCCCCGCAGCCGCCGCCGGCTTCAGCGATTGCCAGAAGGGCCGGCATATGTTCAGGTTTGCAGCCGGCCATGACGCCGATAGTAGCAATCTTTTCGACGGTAGCCTTGCGCCTCATGGGCATGAAGTAGACAGGGGTGCCTTTGATACCCGAACTGCCCATCTGATTGATTCTATCGCCCAGGAAAGGATGGTCGGTCTGATAGGTGATAATCTCATCGGGTTTATGACTGGTTCCCTTGAGCATGGCGGCAACCAGTTCTTCGGTCGGAGGGACAATCGGCAGCCCGTCCGTGTATTTACAAATCGGGGCGTTATTGTAGAGTTGAGGAATTTCCTCGTCCTGCGAGAAGAATTCATGTGCTTCCAGCATGGTGCCTTCAAAAATATACCTTGGATTAGAGACATCGAACGGTTTCGGATTCTTTTCTTCTTCCGTCAGCGGTCTGACAAGTGCATCCATAAGCTGGTCAATCCAGGTCGGGACATCTTCAGGACCGGGTATATGACGTGAACCCCAGACACGGCGGATAGGAGTGATGCCGTTCAAACGGCAAGCTTCTTCCCAGCACTTGTCCTGGTCTTCGAAGATAATGAAGACACTGGGGATTCCGTCTTTTTCAATTGACGACAGGTGGGGCAACTGCTCCCAGATGGCGCCATGTCACCATACAACGCCACGGATAAGCGCATCCGTCGATTCTCTGTCGCTGTCTGCCAGGGCAATACTGCCGGCTTTTGTGGCATGAGGCGCTGCGTAACTGATATTCCATTTCACCTGGGGGTACCGGGCGGGGAGCATTTTAACGAGAGGAATAAGAATGCCCTGCTCGCCGCCGGCTCCTACACTCAGGGTAATCCTGGCGCCGTCAAGCGTTTTCAGCCTGGGTGCCAGAGGTTTAATTTCTACCGGTTCCTGAATTCCGACAGGATTCAGAAACTTGAATACTTTATCATCTGCCATATTGAACCTCCAAAATTATTTTATCCATTCTACAACGTCAAGGGTAATTTATCCAGAAAATCCGGATATCCTATCAATGAGCATTACCAGTCCGGCGCTCCGGGTGTTGTCTGTCTTTCGTAGATCGGGTTATAGACCAGTGTGCCGAACCCCCGCAGTACCGCAGACCGTTTAACATTCGGCGGTTCGTCCGGAATTGCCCTGAGAACTGCGTCCTGCCGGCACTTTATCCCGTCCCTGAATTCAGGATGGGTATGGATAAAGATATCGTTTCTCCGGATACCCCTGAGAACGCGCTCGCCGACTTCGACCGGGTCCATGAACGTTTCGGTACCCGGCATTTTCGGAGCCTGTCCACCCTGCGGCGGCATGACTGGTTCGTTCTCGTTTTTCAGATGGGCAGGCCGGTTTACGGCGCTGGATAGTCCGAGGTTCGTATTCGTTCCGCCGGGGTAGAGGACCGAAGCACCGACGCCGGTTCCTTCAAGTTCGGCAGCCAGGCTTTCCATCAGCCCGGTG
>CAYSQK010000031.1:0-12263 GCA_964433075.1 uncultured Dehalococcoidales bacterium | reverse complement strand
GCGCGGGGGACGGAGGTAACCGATACCGGAGCACCGATATCGGTACCGGTTGGACAGAATACCCTCGGCAGGCTATTCAACGTGCTGGGTAACCCGCTCGACGGACAGGGCGAGGTACAGTCAACCGAACGGTGGCCAATCCACCGGACGCCGCCGACAATCGACGAACAGAATACCGGGACCGACATGCTGGAGACCGGCCTGAAGGTTATCGACCTGATTGCCCCGTTCACGAGGGGCGGCAAGGTCGGAGCCTACGGCGGCGCAGGGGTAGGCAAGACCATCATCATCCAGGAACTGATACGGAACATTGCTTCGGAGCACGGCGGCTATTCGGTATTCGTCGGCATCGGCGAGCGGTCACGGGAAGGTAACGACCTCTGGAATGAAATGAAAGAATCCGGCGTTCTCGATAAAACGGTGCTCGTTTTCGGGCAGATGAACGAACCGCCGGCGGTCCGTCTCCGGGCGGGTTTCACAGGGTTGACCCAGGCGGAATACTTCAGAGACATCGAAGGCAGGGATGTCCTGCTGTTCATCGACAACATTTACCGTTACACGATGGCCGGCATGGAGGTTTCGGCACTGATGGGGCGCATGCCTTCGGCAGTCGGGTACCAGCCGACCCTGGCAACGGAAGTCGGCGAACTTGAAGAACGAATCACCTCGACGAAAAAAGGCTCCATCACTTCATTCCAGGCCATTTACGTACCGGCTGACGATTACACCGACCCCGGCGTGGCGACGACGTTCGGCCATTTCGACGGCGTCGTGGCGCTCGACCGGTCAATCATGGAGCAGGGGCTGTATCCGGCGGTTGACCCGCTGGCTTCGACATCGAGGATTCTCGACCCGAATGTCGTTGGGGAAGAACACCACCAGGTCGCCCGGGGAGTCCAGAAAGTGCTGCAGCGGTACAAGGACCTCCAGGACGTCATTGCCATCCTGGGCATCGAAGAACTCAGCGACGAGGACAAGCTGAATGTCGCACGGGCACGGAAGATACAGCGTTTCCTTTCGCAGCCGATGTTCGTTGCCGAGATTTTCACCGGTATGCCGGGGAAATACGTTCCGGTGAAAGAGACGATACGCGGGTTCAAAGAAATCCTCGAAGGCAAGTACGATTCCCTGCCCGAACAGGCTTTCTACATGGTGGGAAGTATCGAAGAAGCGGTTGAGAAGTCGAAAACCATGGGAGGCGAGTTGTAATGTCGCCGGTCAGGCTGGAAATCGTCACTGCGGAGAAGATGGTCTTTTCCGAAGAGATAGACGCACTGGTCGCGCCGGGCGTTGAGGGGGCACTCGGAATTCTGCCGAACCATGTCCCGCTGATGACACTGCTGGACGCCGGTGAAATGAAAATCCGCAAGGGGCATGAAGAATTCTATATCGCCGTATCCGGAGGATTTCTGGAGGTCAGGCCGGACAAGATAATCGTTCTGGCGGATTCAGCAGAGAGAGACGATGAAATCGACCTCAGCCGGGCGGAAGAGGCCCGCCGCAGAGCGGTTGAAAGAATCGGGAGTCATGCCACGAATGTCGATATCAGGCGGGCTGAAGCGGCACTGCACCGCTCGATGGCACGCATCAAGGTTGCCCGAAGGACTCGAAGGGGCGGAGAGACGCAGTTATAGCGCCTGCGGTTTTCCTTTTTTCTCGTTCAGGTTCAGGAGCCCTTCGACCGGCTCGATGGTGATGAGGCCGGCTTCCCGGTCAACCGACCGAACAAACTCAGCAGCCGCGGGAACAAGCACCTCGCCATTTTCGCCTTGTACGACATAGATATCAGCGCCGGCCATGGTCATGATTTCCGTCACCTCCCCGACGGGTTCGCCGAGGGTAGTAACGACCCTGAGGCCGATAATCTCGAAATAGTAATACTCGCCTTCCTTCAAATCATACAACTGGCTGCGGTGTATCTCCACCAGGGTACCGCGGAGCTTTATGGCGGTTTCTTCATCTTCGAGGCCGGAAAACTTCACAATCGCCCGGCCTTTCTGCCAGTTTACTTCCTCGACCTTCACCGGTTTCTTTTCAATATACACGACCGAATCAGGTGAAAACCTCTCGGGGAAATCAGTTTCAACATCGATTTTTACATGGCCCCTGAGTCCCCAGGCACCGGCGATGGTGCCGATGATAATGTATTCGGGCTGCGTCTCATTCATATATATTAACGATTCCTATTCAATAGCGTAAATTTTCCCGTCTTCAGAGCCGACGTAGACAACGCCGTCAACCACAGCCGGTGACGAGGTAACCCGTGACCCGGTCTGGTATTTCCAGCGCAGTTCGCCGGTAGAGGCATTAACGGCATAGAGCGCGCCGTCATCACTGCCGGCATAGACGACCGGTCCGGCAATCGACGGTGACGAGCGGACAATATCGCCGGTCTCGTACTGCCAGAGGATTTCGCGGCTTTCCAGGTCGAGCGCGACGATGAACTTCCCGGAACCGATGTACATGACCCCGTTTTCGATACAGGGGGTCGACGTATTCGCATAGAGCAATTTCGTCCAGAGCTTGCCGGACTGCTCGGGAGGCTGAGGCAGCCAGGGCAACATCGCCCACGCCTGCGACCAGTAGGGACGAATGTCATGTTCCCACAGCCACGTTCGTGCCATCTGGTCAACGGCAATAATCAGGCCGTGGGTGGTGGCAAGGTACATGGTACCGTTATCAACCACGGCAGAAGAGTAGACAGTGAAGCCGGACTTATAGCGGAGGCGGGCGAGGCCGCTTTCGGCATCGATTGCGTACGAATACCCGCCGGAGGCGCCGTAGTGGACAATACCGCTCTCAATGACCGGAGCGGTACCGGCAGGGCTCTTGGTATTGAACCGCCAGACACGTTTACCGGTCTCGGCATCGAGCGCATAGAGAAAATAGTCATCCGAACCGAAGTAAACCTTGTCGCCGGCAACCGCCGGGTCAGAGCGGATGGAGTATTTCGTTTCATATTCCCAAACCGTCTCACCGGTCAGGGCATCGAGGGCGTAGAAATTACTGTCATTGGAGCCGACGTAGACTTTCCCGCCGGACACCGCCGGTGAAGAATCGACGAAACTGCCGGTCTCGAAGGTCCAGACCGGTTCTCCGGTTTCTTTATCGAGGGCATAGAGAAAATGGTCCTGCGAGCCGCAATAGACCATATCGCCGGCGACTGCCGGAGAGGAGTGAACAAGTTCCCCGGTCGTAAACGCCCATTTCAATGTTCCTTCGGGAATGACCGTTTCATCACCGGCACTGCCGGAGCGGAGCACGTCATGGCGGAACATGGCCCATTCGCCCGGTTGGGAATCCGAATTCAGGGTTTCTCCGGGAGTACCAAATACATCCGTATAGTTGAGGAGAAACAGAATCAGGAGAACGACGAATACCCCTCCGATTCCTCCCCAGATGCTGAGTTTGGTAATTTTTTTTCGTTTCAGCAGGGCTTCTCGGCGCTGCCGGGCTTCTTTAAGTTCGCTTTCGGAATAGGTTTCATCCTGGTTCAGTGCCGCTCCCCAGCAATGCTCGCAAAATTTGGTCCCGGCAGGGTTCGTTTGATGACACACCGGACATATCAGATATCTGGTCTCGTTGGTTTCGGAATCCATAGGCACGCTCCGTTTCAGAATACTAAAGTTCCCTGCTACCCAGCACATAATTCTTCATTTAATACCTGACATTGTAACAGGGTATTACCCATCATTCAAATGATGATTACGACAAATATGAACCAGGACAAGCCGTTTACCGATGTATATGGACACACACAAGCAATGCCAAATCAAGGCTGAACCAGCAATCCTTCGTCCATCATGAACCGCCGGGGAGCACGGATAAATGCGGAAAAAACACCAATGACCGGATTCGTGTACACACGCTCCCCCTGATGGTTGTCCATGCGGGGGAACTGCCTCCGTATCTCCGGTCATATCATGACCAACAAAACCGGAGAACATCACTCCGCTTCGGAATCATCCTCCGGTTTTCAAGTCGCTATTCAATTGTCTACTTGGAACAGTAGAAACGATTGTACCCAGTTATCAGTCAGAGATTAATTAGGTAATTTCCAGGGTAGCTCTGGTGCCTGCTTTGGCTGCCTTGACCCTGACGAGGGTGCGCATTGCCTCTGCGATACGGCCTTGTTTACCTATGACTCTCCCTTTATCATCATCGGCAACCTGCAGTTTGAGCGTAATGCCTTGGTCATTTTCTTCCTCTGTGACTACCACCTGGTCAGGCGCGTTCACGATGGACCGGGCAATATACTCCACTAGCTCTTTCATGTTTACTCCTTGATTGTTTTAAACTTATCTAAAATTCCAGTTTTAGTTAACAATCTGCTGACAGTGGCTGTCGGCTGTGCACCTTGTTTGAGCCAGTTTATTGCTTTTTCTTCATCGATGACTACTTCTTCAGGATCGGTAAGGGGATTGTAATGTCCGATGATGCTGATAAATGCCCCATCACGGGGTGACCGGGAATCGGTTACTACCACCCGATAACTCGGCCTGTGAATTGCTCCTACTCTTCTTAACCTTATCTTTACCATAATTGCGTAACTGCTATTATGCGGTATCCGTGACCGTCTGTCAATAGGTACGGCAAAATAACTTGTTATGTACAGTATTTATCAAGCCTGTACCGATATGCCGGACAGGCGGTAAACGGTTTTCCGCAGATATTCGTTACTTTACTATCAGACCGTATCATTCATTGTCAAAAATGATAATACAAGATATAATTTGACCATGAAATTCACCCGGATGCATGAATGGGACCTGGGTATTGCCGAAGCGAAAGCGCTGCAGAGCAGTCTTTCGGAGAGGGTTTCCCTGCACAACGAAATCAGTACCGTCCGGCATGTCGCAGGGGTGGATATTTCGGTACGGCGGACCGAGGGCACCATCACCGGGAGTGTCGTCCTGCTCGACTATCCGGGGCTGACGGTACAGGAAGTCAGCACGGTAACCGGAGAGCTTACCTTTCCCTACATACCGGGGCTGCTTTCATTCAGGGAGATGCCGGCGGCACTGGAGGCCTTCGAGAAACTGCGCGGCACGCCTGACATCGTCATTGCCGACGGGCAGGGATTCGCCCACCCGCGCAGGTTCGGCCTTGCCTGCCACCTCGGGGTATTTCTCGACATCCCGGTCATCGGCTGCGCCAAGTCCCGCTTGTGCGGTACTTTTACCGAACCGGGAATCAGGGCAGGCAGCTCATCCCGGTTGACGGATAACGGAGAAGACATCGGTACGGTATTACGCACAAAAACCGGCGTCAAACCGCTCTTTGTATCCCCGGGACATAAAACCGACATGGAAAATGCGGTACAATGGATTATGAACTGCTGCAGAGGTTACCGGCTGCCCGAACCTTCCCGCTTCGCCCATCTGGCGGCGGGCGGGAATCTGACGATACGGAATACCCGGACATAAACGGCCGTCTCATTCAGCAGGCAGCGATACAAATATATTATAGAGGAGAATACCGGTGCAGGAACTGACAGATAAACTGAACGATTTACAAACCAGGGTCGCCAACGACGTGGTGCATCTTTGATGTTGCTGCAAAGGAAAAGGAAAGCCTCGAACTGGAAATGAGGTCAGTCAAACCCGATTTCTGGTCCGACCAGGCAGCAGCCAGGAACATGATGCAGAAACTGGCTGAAAACAACCGGACCGTCGAAGAATGGCGAAGTCTGGAACAACGGCTCAGCGACCTTTCCGAAATGTCCGCCCTGGCTGATGAAGATATGGAGTTCAGAGAGGAATTCGCGACCGAACTCGATTCTATTGCCGAACAACTTGATAAACTCGAACTCGAACTCGCCTTCAGCGGCGAATACGATTCACGGAATGCGCTCATGTCCATCCACGCCGGAGCGGGAGGAACGGAATCACAGGACTGGGCGGAAATGCTGGAAAGAATGTACCTCCGCTGGGCCGAGCGGCGCGGGTACCGGGCTGAAATACTCGAATCATCACCGGGAGACGAAGCCGGTTTGAAAAGCGCCACCATTGCCATCCGGGGAGAACACGCTTTCGGTTACCTGAAATCAGAACACGGGGTTCACCGGCTGGTGCGTCTTTCGCCGTTCGATTCCGACCACGCCCGGCATACGTCTTTTGTTCTGATAGAAGTTATCCCCGAAGCCGAACCGGGGACCGATGTCACCATCGATCCCGACGAGGTAAAAATCGAAACCTTCCGGTCGAGCGGACCGGGGGGGCAGCACATGCAGAAAACGAGCAGCGCTGTCCGGATTACCCACCTGCCGAGCGGACTGGTCGTCACCTGCCAAAGCGAGCGCTCCCAGCACCAGAACAAAGACATCGCCATGACCATCCTCCAGTCTCGGCTTCTCAACCTCGAAATGGAGAGGAGAGCCGAAGAAGTGATGAAGCTGAAGGGCGAACGAGTGC
The DNA here is from genome assembly GCA_964433075.1 of uncultured Dehalococcoidales bacterium. Classification (GTDB taxonomy): domain Bacteria; phylum Chloroflexota; class Dehalococcoidia; order Dehalococcoidales; family UBA2162; genus MGML01. Next base: position 5,850 of record CAYSQK010000031.1, on the reverse strand, counting down.
TGGCCGGCTGGAGCAACCAGATACGGAGCTACGTGCTGCACCCGTACAAAATGGTGAAAGACCACCGGACGGATTACCAGAGTGCAAACCCGGACGCCGTCCTCGACGGAGAACTCGATGATTTCATCACCGCATACCTTCGCTCACTCGTAGGACAGGAACAATGATAAAAAAACTGACACTGTTACTTTTGATGGCCGTCCTGCTGCCGCTGCTGCCGGGGACTCCCCCGGTAAAGGCAGCCCCGGAACTGGCGGTCACGGAAAGCACGGCAACCGCGTCCTTTCCGTCCGCCATCACCTTTTCGATGAGCGCCGAAAGCAGTGCTGCAATTGCCGATGTCCGGCTGCACTACTACGTCGAACGGCTCAGCAATGCCCGGGTGACCGCCGAGATATACCTCGATATCACGCCGGCTGCCGAAATAACCGCCGAATGGACATGGGACATGAGGAAGACAGGCGGCCTGCCGCCCGGAACAGCCGTTCGTTACTGGTGGACGGTGAAAGACACCGCCGGACGGGACATCCGGACCGAGACGGCAACGCTCGTTTTCAACGACGACCGGTTTCAATGGCAATCAGTACAACAGGATACGGTCACGCTGTACTGGTATAAAGGAAGCAATGCGTTTGCCGGGGCATTACTCGACGCGGCTGTCGAAGGGATTGAAACACTGTACGACACCACGGGTATTCTTTTTACCGACCCGGTGGCTATTTACATATATTCTGATTCGAACGCCCTCCAGAACGCCATGATATTTCCCCAGGAGTGGACCGGCGGGGTTGCCTATGCTCAGTACGCCACCATCGCCATCGGCATTCAGGAGGGCAATCTCGACTGGGGGTTAAGAACGGTGGTGCATGAACTGACCCACCTCGTCATCCACCGCATGACCGACAACCCCTATCTGGAGCTTCCGACATGGCTCGATGAAGGGCTGGCGATGTACATGGAAGGGCCGCTGACCGGCAGCTTCAATTACTACCTCAACAGAGCAGTTGCAAATGAGGCGCTGCTGACGGTACGAAGCCTGGTCAGCCCGTTCTCAGCCGACGCCACCGTTTCCTACCTTTCCTATGGGGAAAGTTACTGCATCGTCGAGATGCTGATACAGCGGTACGAACGTGAGAACATACTCGACCTGCTCGAGAAGATACGGGCAGGCACCGATTACGATGAAGCTCTGAAGCAAGTCTACGGCTTCGACATGGATGAACTGAACAGCCTGTTCATGACGTACATGGAAGAGACGGGAGAACGGCTGAGCCGGGCCGAAACCGGACCGGACAACTTACGGGTATGCGAAGGTATTCTCGTTCCAGCCTGCTCGGGAGGAATGTCGTGAGAGAAAAGTCTTTCACCCTTCACGACCTGCCGGTTTCCGAGCGGCCGCGGGAGCGGCTGTGCGTCTACGGCGCCGACCGGCTTTCGACACCCGAACTGCTGGCGCTTCTCCTCGGGAGAGGCATAGCGGGTGAATCAGTCGTCGTTACCGCCCAGCGTCTGATGAAGCATTTCGGCAGCCTGAAAGGCATCTATGAGGCTACCCTTGAACAACTCACCGAAGTCAGAGGAATCGGTACCGCCAAAGCCGCGCAAATCCTGGCGGCATTCGAACTGGCGAAGCGGGTTGACAGGGACGGCAGTTCCGGTAAAAAATCAGTCATAAAAACACCGGAAGATGCGGCGGCACTCCTCGGAGGAAGGCTGAGCGAGAAAAAGAAGGAGTATTTCCTGGCGATTCTGCTCGATACGAGAGGCCGTCATATCAGGACGGCGGAGATATCGATAGGAAGCCTCGATACGAGCGTCGTCCACCCGAGAGAGGTGTTCAAGGAAGCGCTGGCGGCGAGCGCCGCGACGGTTATCTTCGTCCATAATCACCCGTCCGGAGATACCGAGCCGTCGGATGACGATATCAGTCTGACAAAACGGCTGGCGGACGCCGGAAACATCATGGGAATCGATGTCATCGACCACCTCATCATCGGCGGCGGTGATTTCAGAAGCCTGAAACGGGAAGGGTATTTTTAAAAGAAACAATCGAGAGACTGGAGACTGCAGTGAACGTTGATTTGAAAAAACTGGAACGAGCATTCAACCCGAAGACAATCGCCATCATCGGTGATAAAAAAGGCAGCAATTACATGTGGCTGCGCTCTCACATGAAATTCACCGGCAAGCTGTATTCGGTGCAGGTGGACCCGGCAGAAATAGAGGGTATCAAAGAGCTCGGCATAGAGAATTACACGAGCGTCATGGAAATACCTGAACCGGTCGACCTGGCAATCGTCGCCGTGCCGAGGCACGTCGCCCCGCGGGTGCTGGGAGACATGATAAAGAAGGATGTGGCAGCCGCCCACTTCTTTACCGCCGGGTTTTCGGAGACCGATACCGATGAAGGCCGGCAGCTTGAAAAGGTGATGGTCGACATCGCCGAACAGGGCAACTTTCACATCGTCGGGCCGAACTGCATGGGGGTATTCGTTCCTCACCTGGGAGTCGGCCAGGGAATGCAGTCAGAGACATTACCGGCACAGGGACCGGTCGGCTTCATTTCGCAAAGCGGCACGCACGCCGTCACTTTCAACCGGCACGCCACCCTCCAGGGACTCGGCATCAACAAGACGGTCAGTTTCGGTAACGGCATCGTTCTCGATTCCGCCGATTACCTTGAATATTTCGGGCAGGACCCGACGGTTAAAATCATCGGCATGTACATCGAAGGAATAAAAAACAGCCGGCGATTCCTGAAAGTACTCAAAGACGTCACCGCCAGGAAACCGGTCGTTATCTGGAAGGGCGGGAGGACGGAAGAAGGCGACCGGGCAATCGCTTCCCACACCGGCTCGCTGGCAGTGTCACACGCTGTCTGGGATTCGGCAGTGAAGCAGTGCGGGGCAATCGGCGTCGGCAGCCTCGACCAGATGATCGATACGTTGAAAGCGATTCTCTTTCTGCCGCCGGTAACCGGTAAAAGGGTCGGCATCACCGGCGTGTCCGGAGGGCAGTCAGTGGCTATTTCAGATGCTTTCGGTGAAGCCGGCCTGAGCGTGCCGACGCTCACGGAGGAATCATACGCCGAACTGGCTTCGTTCTATTCGCTCATCGGCGGCGGGTACCGCAACCCCATCGATACGGCCAACCAGAACGGGAGAGAAATCCGGAGAATCGTCGATATTCTCGACCGGGATGCGAACATCGATAACCTGGCGCTGCTGGCTTCGGTGATGGGGCCGGGGGTTCCCCCCGGAAGCTCCGCGGCGATGTTAAAGGAAATCAGGGAGAATACGAGGAAGCCGCTCGTCGCCATTCTCGTCTGGTCATTCTCCCCGCAGGACGTCGAGCAGTCGAGCGTTATCATGAAAGAGCTTCAGGAGGCCGGTATTCCGGCATTCCTTACGCTCGAACGGGGCGCTTTCGCGCTGAAGAAAGCCCTCGAATACTACGCATTGAAGAACAGAGGGTAACCGGGGAGTATCGTGAAGAAAACAACGTTTCGATTCATCACCACGTCACTGCTGATTCTGGTGACGGCAGCAACCGTTTTTACGGCGTGCAGCCGCCAGTCAACCGGCGTGACCGGACCGGGGAAAAACGATGTTCTGACTCTGTACGGAATCGACCCTCACACACTCGACCCGGCTGTTTCCGGCGATTCGACGTCTCACCAGTACGTGACGCAGATTTTCAGCGGCCTGTTCCGGCTGAATGACGAGCAGGAACCGCAACCCGATATTGTGAAAGACTGGCGGGTGAGCGCCGACGGAACGACGTATACGTTTACAATCCGGGAGGATGTGACCTTCCATGACGGTACGCCGGTAACCGCCGCCGACTTCAAGTACTCATGGGAGAGGACGTGCTATCCGTCGACCGGCTCACACACCGCCGAAACATACCTCGGCGATATCGTCGGCGTCGATGACGTCCTTTCGGGAAAGAGCACCGGTATCAGCGGGGTCACCGTGAAGGATGATTACACCCTTGAGGTAACCATCGATGCGCCGAGGGCATCATTCCTGTACAAGCTCACCTACCCGACAACCTTCGTCGTCGATAAAACGAATGTCGAATCCGGCAAGGACTGGTATTACCGGCCGAACGGGACCGGCCCGTGTCAACTTACCGAATGGAGCGAAGGAGAAAGGCTGGTCCTCGAATGGAACAGCCGGTACTACGGGGATACACCGGGTCTGAGCACAGTGACATTCCTCCTCTGGGGAGGCATACCCATCGTCATGTACGAGAACGGGCAAATCGATGTCACATCGGTACCGACGGCCTACATCGACCGGGTGACCGACCCTTCGGAAGCTTTTTACGACGAACTGACGATTTTTCCGGAACTGAGTTTTTACTACCTCGGGTTCGATTCAGGTAAACCGCCGTTCGACGATAAAAATATCCGGGCGGCGTTCTCGATGGCAATCGACCGCGAAAAAATCACCCGTCTGATTTTCAGGGACATGGTCACACCGGCGGAAGGGATTCTGCCGCCGGGCATGCCGGGATATAACGATGAACTGGACGGATACGGGTACAATCCGGTACAAGCCAGGGAATTGATAGCACAATCAGCCTACGGAAGCGTTGAAGCGCTGCCGCCGATAACGCTGACTACGGCAGGGCTAGGAGGCATTCTTTCGAGAGACCTCGAGGCAATTGTCGACCAGTGGAAAACGAACCTCGGGGTAGAAATCGAGGTACGGCAGCTTGAATCGACGCGTTACATGTACAACCTGGCGGAAGAAAAGGACAATCTCTTCGACATCGGCTGGATTGCCGACTACCCTCATCCGGAGAACTTTCTTTCGGTTCTTTTCAAAACGAACTCACAGTACAATTACGCCGGGTACAGCAACCCTGAGGCAGACGCGCTGCTCGAGGAGGCGGGGCTCGAACTCGATACCGAAGCCAGCCTCGAACTGTACCGGCAGGCTGAGCAAGCGCTGGTGGAGGATGCCGCCTGCATACCGCTCTGGTTCGGAGAAAACTACTACCTCATCAAGCCGTACGTAAAAGGTTTTTATCTCAACCCGCTCGGCATCGTTATGCTGGACCAAATACGTATTGATAAGAACGGGTAAAACGACGATAATAGTAAGTAGAAAAACGTGACAATACTATAAGGAGAAATACTTAATGGCAGGTGTACTCGAAGGACTTAAAGTCATAGCAATGGAGCACATGGAGGCTATTCCGGTCGCTTCCGTCTGGATGGCTGACTGGGGAGCCGAAGTAATCAAGATAGAACCGCTGACCGGTGACATGTACCGCGGTCTTCAAGGCGCTCACGGCATGCCCGTCGACATCGACCTCAACGGCGTCAAGGTTAACTGGACTTTTCACCTTTTCAACCGCAACAAGAAAAGCGTTGCCGTCAACCTGAAAACAGAAAAAGGCAGAGAAATCGTCAGGAAACTGGTCAAAGGCGCCGATGTCTTTCTCTCCAACTATACAATCGACGTCCGGGAAAAACTCGGCATGACCTACAAAGACATCAGTGAAATCAACCCTGGAATCGTCTACGCAACGATAAGCGGATACGGTTCGAAGGGGCCTGACAGCATTCAGAGAGGGTTTGACCATGCAGCCGGCTGGGCACACGCCGGCATGCAGTACATGATTGGTGAACCAGGGACGCCTCCCCCGAGACTGCGCGGCGGCATGATTGACCGGGGTATCGCCGCACCGCAGGTGCTTTCCGGCATTCTCGCCGCCCTCTGGCACAAGGAGAAGACCGGTGAGGGGCAGGAAATCGAAGCTTCGCTCTTCAACTCCGGTGTCTGGACGAGATCGGAAGAGCGTCGTGTAGGGAAAGAGTGTAGGATAGGGTGGAGG
>CAYSQK010000030.1:5956-12372 GCA_964433075.1 uncultured Dehalococcoidales bacterium | reverse complement strand
CGCGGCCGTCCGGTATCCCGGCGGCTCTCCGTCAATTGGAGTTGATTATCGATGGTGGTTCGTAATTCATCAAGGCCTTCACCGGTAATCGCCGAAACAGGAACAATCGGTGACCCGGCCAGGCTGGTCGGTTCAATCAACTCCTCGATATCCATTCGGACAAGTTCGAGCCATTCGTCGTCGACCAGGTCTTTCTTGGTGACGGCAATCACGCCGCGGCGTATCTCGAGAAGGTCGATGATCGCCATGTGTTCCCGTGTTTGAGGCATGACCCCTTCATTGGCGGCAACGACGAGGAGCGCCAGGTCGATTCCGCCGACGCCGGCCAGCATATTCTTGATAAACTTTTCGTGACCGGGAACATCGACAATGCCCACTTCCTGTCCGGAGGGCAGGGTTATCCAGGCGAAACCGAGGTCAATCGTCATACCCCTGGTCTGCTCTTCACGCAACCGGTCAGGGTTGATACCCGTCAGGGCTTTAATCAGTGCCGACTTTCCGTGGTCGATGTGGCCGGCTGTTCCCATTACAAACATTTCGTCATCCCTTGTCGAAGAATACACTGCCGCTGTCTGATGCTGAAAAAAAAGGGGATACGGTACTGAGATGTATCCGTATCCCCCTGATGAACTCTAATGATGGAATAACCTGATACCGGTAACCGCCATCACCATACCGTACGAATCACAGGCTTCGATAACTTCATTGTCCCTGATTGAGTTCCCCGGCTGAACAACATACTTGACGCCGCTCTGCGCAGCCCGGTCAATGGTGTCACGGAACGGCATGAAGGCATCGGAACTGAGAACAACGTTGTTGAACTGCTTGAGCCACTGCGTTTTCTCGTCCCATGAAAGCTGAAGCGGCACTTTTTCGACAACCGCTTCGATGTTTTTCATCTGCATGGGGGTCAGTCTGTCGAGCAGGAACAGATCGATGGCATTATTCTTTTCGGCTCTGCCCACTCCTTCCCGCCACGTTAATCCGAGAACCGTCGGGTGCTGCCGTAAAAACCATCGGTCGGCCTTATCGCCGGCAAGTCGGCAGCAGTGAATCCTCGACTGCTGTCCGGCCCCGATGCCTATCGCCTGACCGTCAACACCGAAACCGACGGTATTGGATTGCGTGAATTTGATGGTGCTCGTCGTAACGATGAGGTCGCGTATCGCTGATTCAGGTATCTTGTTGTTTTTCGTGACGATATTGGAAAACATGTCGGGACCGATTTCCAGTGTATTCCGTTTCTGTTCGAGGCGAACGCCGAATACTTCTCTGATTTCGGTTTCACCCGGTTCATAGGCTGCGTCCATTTCAATAAGCGCGTATTTCCCGCCCTTCTTCTTCTTCAGGATTTCCAGGGCTGCCGGCTCGAACCCGGGCGCAATGACGCCGTCGGACACTTCACGGTTGATTATCTTCGCCGTCGGAACATCCACGATATCACTCAGGGCAATCCAGTCACCGTACGATGACACGCGGTCAGCTCCTCTCGCCCTCGCGTATGCGCAGGCCAGCGGCGATAACTCGAGGTCTTCAACGAAGTATGATTTTTTCAAAGCGTCAGAAAGGGGAGTACCGACCGCCGCGCCCGCCGGACTAACATGCTTGAACGATGCTGCTGCCGGCAGGTTGAGTAAACGTTTCAGTTCTTTAACAAGCTGCCATGAATTCAAGGCATCGAGCATATTGATGTACCCGGGGGAACCACTCAGTATATTGAAAGGCAGGCCTCCTTCCCGCATCAGTCGGGCCGGCTTCTGGTGGGGATTCGTTCCGTAACGCAAGGCTATTTCGGATTCTTTCATTACTGTGTCTCTCTCCTTCATTAATACCCAGATTTTTTTACAACAGGTCAGCCGCTGTTTCCTTCAGCACCTGTATCATTACGTCATCATCTTCCGGTAAAACTGAGCGTGGGTCGAAGATAAGCATGCCGTCGCTTATCCTCCCGACCACCGGCATTTCACTTCTGTTTCGTAATTTCCCGGCAATCGCTTGTACCGTTGAGGCGGAAAGTTTACCGTGGCTGCCGAAAGTCACCAGTTTTGTCGGCTGCGTTTCTCCGGGTAAGCTGCCTCCCCCAACCATACTTTCTCCATCGATGACATCAGCTTTATCTCCGAGCGCTTCAGCCCAGGCTTCAGCTCTCTTTCCGAGTTCTTCCGGCGTTGCTGCTATCATCCTCCAGATTGGAATTGCGGCAGTCGCTTCTCCCTTGAGATAATGAAGCAGTGTTGCCGACAAACCGGCTATCCGCGTTTTATCGGTCCTCACCGCCCTCGCTAACGGATGTTTCCTGCATTTATCCACCAGTTCCTTTTTTCCTACGATAATACCGGCTTGAGGGCCGCCAAGGAGCTTATCCCCGGAAAAGCAGATGAGTCCGGCTCCGGCAGCAACACTCTGCTGTACCATCGGCTCAGGCGCCAGGCCGTAATCAGCGGTATTCAAAAAGCACCCGCTGCCCAAATCATCGATAACCGGAATGGTTAACTGATTTCCTAAATGAGTAATTTCTTCGATAGTGGTGGCATGGGTAAATCCGACAACGCGGAAATTGCTGGAATGGACCCGCATCAAAGCCGCGGTTCTCGGCGTGACGGCATTTTTGTAATCATCGATATAAGTCCGGTTTGTCGTTCCCACTTCAACCAGTTTGGCGCCGCTCTGTTTCATTACATCAGGTATCCGGAAACTGCCGCCTATTTCTACCGCTTCACCGCGGGAAACAATGACTTCTTTCCTCCTCGCAATCGCGGAAAGTGCCAGCATCACCGCCGAAGCGTTATTGTTGACAACCATACCTGCCTCGGCGCCGCTGATCTGGCAAAGTAACTCTTCGACATGGACGTATCGCGAACCCCTCTTGCCCGAAGGTAAATCGAACTCAAGATTCGAATACCATCGTGAAACCATCTCCATCGCTTCTATGGTCTGTTGACTGAGCGGTGAACGGCCGAGATTCGTGTGAATCACCACCCCGGTCGCATTGATGACAGGACGTAAAATCGGGTGTTCCAGCCGGTGCACATGCTGGATGACTGACTCGATGATGTCGTCCGGAGATGAACTTGCCTTGTGTAGCGAGATATTTTTCCGCACTTTGTCGAGTTCCTGACGCACGATATCGACAATTATTTCATGAGGATACCGTGATTTCAGCCGAACAATCCGTTCATCTGAAATTATGACATCGACACTGGGCAACCGGCGAAATTCATTCTGCATCATCGTATCAGGCATATTTTATCATAGACAGGTTGATATTGGGAAAATTCAACTCTTTACCGCGAATGATGACCCGCATTAACCCATATTGTTGACATTTATTCTGATGAATTATAATATGAATTATGGACATAAGTTCAAAATCCTGTTTTTACAAACGGAAATTCATTAAGACGAACGTAAGGATTGGCAATGGGCAGAAGGTGTATGTGGCGAAAGGTCAGTTCGGTACCGCCGGTAAACTACTTTAAACCTGCGGGTATTCCGACGATTAACCTGCAGGAAGTTAATCTTCTGGTTGAAGAAGCAGAAGCGATACGTCTGAAAGACCTGGAAGAGCTTGAACAGGAAGAGTGTGCCGCAAAGATGAGTATATCGAGAACAACCTTCTCCCGCATTCTTGACTCTGCCCGTAAAAAAGTCGCTGACTCCCTGTTGAACGGGAAAGCCATTCGTATTCAGGGCGGGAATTACGAAATGGCGGAAAATCGGTTTCGGTGCATCAGCGGGCATGAATGGAATGTACCTTTCGAAGATATGATATCGAACCCGCCGGAATCATGCCCCGAATGTAACACGCCCAGCATCATGCCGGTAATTCCTCCGGACGTGAAATGGGATATCAACCGGGAAAAAATGTACCGTAAAGAGAAGTAGAGGAAAAAGTAATGATTATTTCTATCGCAAGTGGAAAAGGGGGAACCGGCAAAACACTGGTTGCGACCAGCCTGGCTGGTTCTTTACAGGATAAATACGAGACTAAAATCATCGATTGCGATGTGGAAGAACCGAACGATCATATATTTCTACGACCTGACATCAAAACCACTGATGCAGTTTCGATTCCCGTACCGTTAATCGATGAAGGAAAATGCACCCACTGCGGGAAGTGCAGTGACGTGTGTGTGTATAACGCCCTGGCCGTGTTACCGAAACACGTCATGGTATTCGCTGAGTTATGTCATGGCTGCGGTGCATGCAGCTATCTGTGCCCTGAAAAAGCTATTTCGGAAACACCCCATAACGTCGGTGTCATTGAAACCGGACACGCCGGAAAAATCGAATTCGTCCAGGGAAAACTGGATATCGGACAAACCATGGCACCGTTCGTTATCAGAGCCGCCAGAAAGTTGGCTGACAGCACGAAAATAACCATAATCGATGCATCACCCGGCACGTCATGTCCCGTCGTCGAAGCCATCAAGGAGAGTGACTTTTGCCTGCTGGTAACCGAGCCTACCCCTTTCGGACTGAATGACCTTATTCTGGCCGTAGAAACGGTTCGTGAACTTGGGATTCCGTGTGGTGTCGTTCTGAACCGGACAGGAACAGGCGATGACAGAACTGAAAAATACTGTATCGATGAAAACCTGCCGATACTTGTAACAATTCCTCTTGAACGAAAAATCGCCGAGATGTATTCACGCGGAATACCTTTAATCGAAGGAATGCCTGAATACAGGGAACGTTTCACAGCAATGTTTGAAAAAATTGGAGAAATTCTCAATGAAAGAAATAATAATTCTTAGTGGTAAAGGCGGTACGGGGAAAACGAGCATCGTCGGTTCATTCGCCGCCGTCGCTGAAAATAAAGTAATGGCTGACTGTGATGTGGACGCAGCGGATCTTCATTTGCTGTTACTGCCCGAAAAAATAGAGGTAGCTGACTTTTACAGCGGGCAAACAGCCGTGATTGACAAAGAAAAATGTATTGAATGCGGGCTGTGTCAAACACTATGCAGGTTCGACGCAATTGATGATTTTACCGTGAACGATATTTCTTGTGAAGGATGCGGGTTTTGCTCTCATGTCTGCCCGGTCGATGCAATTACAATGAATGAATGCCGGGCGGGAAAATGGTATATCTCGGAAACGAAGTACGGTACAATGGTTCATGCAAAGCTGGGAATAGCTCAGGAAAATTCGGGGAAACTGGTAGCGTTCGTCAGAAAAAAAGCCAGGGAATTTGCGGAAAACAATGCCCTTGATTATATTATCAGTGACGGACCTCCGGGCACGGGTTGCCCGGTAATATCCTCTATTTCCGGCGCCAATTGTGCACTCATCGTTACTGAACCTACCTTGTCAGGCATACACGATATGGAACGGGTTCTTGAAGTGTGCAGCCACTTTAACGTACCCGCGATTGTGTGTATCAACAAGTATGACTTGAATCAGGAAAACACGGAAAAGATTAAAAAATACTGCACGGAAAGAAATATTGAAGTCGCAGCCATGATTCCTTTCGATAATACCGTCACGGAAGCAATGATAAAGGGAAAAACCATTGTTGAATATACCGATGGTAAAGTAGCTGAAGAAATAAAAAACTGCTGGCAGAAGGTAAAAAATAAACTGGCGGAGGTAAAATAATGCCGATTTATGAATATGAATGTAAAAAATGTGGTGAGAAGTTTGAAAAAATTCGCAGTGTCAATTCGGATGATAACGAACTGACTTGTCCGAAGTGCGGAACAGAAAAACCTTCCAGAATATTTTCAGTCTTTGCCACCGGCGGCACGGACACTGCCTGTTCGACGGGAGGTGGCTGAAGCCTGAATAACTAGGCAGTATGCCTTTTCGGGTTTGATAAAACTGGTAATATTTGGTAAACCACAATATAATATACCGAAGAACCATGATTCAGGAGGAATGAATGAAATACGCAGTACCTGTTACAGGTGGAGGATTATCGACTCATTTCGGTCATTGCGAGCAGTTCGCAATCATCGATATTGACGAAAATAGTAAAACAATTACGAATAAAGCCATGGTAACACCGCCGCCGCATGAACCGGGAGTATTTCCGGCCTGGCTGGCTCAACAGGGAGTCAATGTCATTATTTCCGGTGGTATGGGAGCACGAGCCCAAACGCTCTTTCAGCAGAACAATATCGAGGTCGTCACCGGCAGCATGGAAACCAATCCGGAAAAAGCGGTCTTAAGTCATGTCAGCGGTGTTCTGGAAACCGGAAACAACCAGTGCAACGAAAATGAAACTGACCATAAGTGTAACACCTAACGTAAGACAGTAGCAAAAAAAAGCCGGATTAAAAACCGGCTTTTTTTTGCTTCATTCCGCCTGTAATGCTAGTATAACGTTTATCCGAGATCGGAAGAGCGTCGTGTAGGGTAAGAGTGTAGGGTAGGGTGGGGGTGGGGGGGGGGGGGGGGGGGGGGGGGGGGGG
>CAYSQK010000030.1:0-5946 GCA_964433075.1 uncultured Dehalococcoidales bacterium | reverse complement strand
ATCCTACACTCTTTCCCTACACGACGCTCTTCCGATCTTCATGGAAAAGCAGAATCTGTTTCGCAATAACAACCTTCTCATTGTCTTTGGAGTAACACTGATGGCAGTGCTTGGTGTTTCCAGCATCACCCCGGCTTTTCCAACGATTTCACGGGCCCTCGGTATCACCCCCAACCAGGTTGGTCTCCTGATTACGTTCTTTACCCTTCCGGGTGCAATACTGACCCCTTTTCTGGGATACCTTTCAGACAAATACGGCCGAAAAAAGATTCTGGTACCATCCCTGTTCATATTCGCTATCGCCGGTTTCGCCTGCGCCTTCATCAAAGATTTCAACATGCTCCTGCTCATGCGTGCAGTCCAGGGTATCGGTTCGGGAGCCCTCGCTTCGCTGAATTCAACTATCATCGGCGACCTTTTTTCGGGAGAACAGCGGGTAAAAGCAATGGGGTTGAATGCGGCTGTCCTCAGTGTCGGCGTTGCTGCTTATCCGTCTATCGGCGGGGCACTGGCACTCCTGGATTGGAATTATCCGTTTATGCTCGCCCTGTTGGCGCTGCCGATAGGCATTGCGGCGCTGTTTTTTTTAAACAGCCCGGAGCCGAGAAATACCGAATCGATTCTTGGCTACCTGAAAGGCACCTGGTCCTATATGAAAAGCTGGCAGGTTGCCGGATTGTTTTCTGCCGGACTTCTCTCATTCATTATCATGTACGGAGCCTACCTGACCTACTTCACCATTCTCATGGATGAGAAATTCAGTGCTTCGTCGTTAACCATCGGGGTTATTATGACGGTTGCAGCCCTGAGCAATGCCGTTATGGCATCGCAACTCGATAAGATTCATCGAAGGTTCTCCATTTCAACAATAATCGGTATATCCTTCATAATATACGCATTGTCGAATGTGATGGCACCGTTCATTCCTGACATGTGGTTGCTATTGATACCGGCTGTTCTCAGCGGCATCGGTAACGGCGCGACGCTGCCCGGGGTTCAGACCGCCGTTGCCGGTCTGGCGCCTATGGAATATCGCGGTACCTTCATGTCCCTGAACAGTATGATGCTGCGCCTGGGACAGACACTCGGACCGCCCATAATCGGTATTGCCTATGCCTACGGCGGGATAAACGCTACCTTCTTCAGCGCCGCCGCCATCGCCGCCGCGGTACCTCTTGTCATCATCGCTGTCAGGATAGCGAAAAAGCGCGGTAACGTTTAACAATTCACTCTCCGTTATGGTATCCTGTATATATTACACACGTATTTTGAGGAGGACACATGCATCTCGATGAAATAACCATTTCCAGAGCAATAACAGAGACATTTTTGAAAGAATTTAACGATGCTCTGGATGTTGATGTTGCAATAGTCGGAGCCGGCCCGTCCGGCATGGTTGCTGCGTACTACCTGGCAAAAGCCGGTATTAAAACCGTTATGTTCGAGCGGGCATTACGGGTCGGCGGCGGTATGCCGGGTGGCGGCATGATGTTCAACAGCATCGTCGTTCAGGAAGACGGCAAAAAAGTCCTCGATGAACTCGATGTCAAAACAACCCTTTATCAGGAAGGCTATTATACGGCTGATGCCGTCGAAGCAACTGCCACGCTCTGCTCTCAGGCTATAAAAGCCGGAGCCAAAATTTTCAACCTCATCAGCGTTGAAGATGTCATGATTCGGGAAGACGACAAGGTTACCGGGCTCGTCCTGAACTGGAGTGCGACTGAAATTGCCAAACTGCATGTCGACCCGTTATCGATGCGTTCGAAACTGGTAATCGATGCGACCGGCCACGCCTGTGAAATATGCAACATCGTTGTGAGAAAAATCGGGCCGAAACTTGACACGCCCTCCGGTAAAGTCGAAGGCGAAAAACCCATGTGGGCGGACATCGCCGAAAGCATGGTCGAAAACAATACCTGTGAAATCTACCCGGGGCTGCTGGTGGCAGGCATGGCAGCGAACGCCGTCAAAGGAACCCATCGAATGGGACCGATATTCGGCGGTATGCTCGTCTCGGGAAAACGGGCAGCGGATATTGCTGTTGCAAAATTGTCCGGCAAATAGTGCACCGGAGACAGCAAAGTGACCAGAAAAACAGTAGCGGTGGCAATGAGCGGAGGAATAGATTCTTCGGTTGCCGCCGCTCTTCTTTCCGAAAAAGGATACAACGTTTTCGGGATAATCATGAAGCTGTGGGACGGCCGGGAGGTATCCGAAGCTCCGAATTCCCGTTCATGCTACGGTCCGGATGAAACCTCTCATATCGAACTGGCGAACCGGGTAGCCCTGAAACTTGGCATCCGGCTGCATGTCATCGACTGCTCCGAAGAATTCCGTAAAGAAGTTCTTGAATATGTCAGGCACGAATACCAGTCAGGCAGAACGCCGAATCCATGCGTCGTGTGCAATCGAAAAATCAAGTTCGACGTATTGATGCAAAAAGCTGAAAAAAGCGGTCTGGCTTTTGACTATTTTGCGACAGGGCACTATTGCAGGGTAGAATATACTAAAGAAGCTGACCGTTATCTCCTGAAAAAGGGGAGTGACCCGTTGAAAGACCAGTCATATTTTCTTTCCTCTCTTTCTCAGGAACAACTCGGAAAAACACTGTTCCCGATTGGTACGTATACAAAAAACAAGGTCAGGGATATCCATCATGAACACGGTCTCGATGCATTCGAGCGTCCGGAAAGTCGGGACTTTGTTTCCGAAGGGTACCGGTCGATTATCGGAGAATCCCGGCCCGGCAGGATAATCGACAGTCGGGGTAACCTCCTCGGAGAACACGCCGGCATCGCTGACTTCACGGTCGGCCAGAGAAAAGGGCTTGGTATCTCCTCGCTGGTACCGTTATATGTACTGGGTATTCATCCCGACACCGGAGACATTACCGTCGGAGAAAAAGAAGAATTATTGACAACTGAATGTGCCGTATCAAAGCTGAACTGGATAGCCGTGAAACAGCTTGAAGAACCAATGGTTGTCGATGTTAAAATACGGTCAACTCACCCGGGAGCACAGGCACTGGTAACTCCGACCGGCGAAACAATGGTGAAGGTTGCTTTTTACGAACCGCAAATGGCGGTAACGCCGGGACAGACAGCCGTGTTTTACTATGGTGATACCGTCATCGGCAGCGGAACTATCGACTTTTAAAAACGAAACTGGATGTTTCAGGGAGAAGAGAATGGAAAACAACGAACGCATCATCATCGAAAAAATAGAGAAATTAAAAAAACAATTGAACGCTGTCCTTCTTGTGCATAACTACCAGCTTGGTGAAGTTCAGGATATTGCCGATTTTTCGGGTGATTCCCTGGAATTGAGCCGAAAAGCTGCCAAAACTGACGCTGACGTCATTGTTTTTTGCGGCGTTCACTTTATGGCTGAAACAGCCGCTATCCTCAATCCCGGAAAGACCGTACTGCTCCCTGACATCAATTCCGGATGCCCGATGGCTGATATGGTGACCGCCACTCAACTAAGAGAACTGAAGAAAAAACACCCGAACGCGAAGGTTGTTTGTTATGTTAACTCCACGGCAGAAGTAAAAGCCGAATCGGATATTTGCTGCACGTCGGCAAACGCCGTCCAGGTAGTGAAATCGCTCCGCGATGCCGAAGAAATTATCTTCGTCCCTGACCAGTATCTCGGCAGCTACGCAGGAGAACAGGCCGGCCGCGAACTGATACTCTGGCCGGGGTATTGCCCTACTCATGCCAGAATCTCCCCGAATGATATCAGAAAGAGAAAAGAAGAGCATCCCGGAGCGGTTGTCATCGTTCACCCTGAATGCAAACCGGACGTAAAAAAGGTCGCGGATGCGATTCTAAGCACCGGGGGTATGATTACCTATGCCAAAGAGACGAAAGCGAAAACGATTATCGTCGGTACGGAAATCGGAATAATCCACCGGCTGCGTCAGGAAAACCCGGATAAAGTATTCGTTCCCGTTTCCGAGCAAGCCGTATGCCCGAGAATGAAATTGATAACAATCGAGTCGGTATTATGGTCAATGGAATCGAACAAATACAGGATAACCGTACCGGAAGCTATTCGCCTGAAAGCAAAGAATGCCGTCGACCGTATGCTCGAGTTGTCGTAAACAATACGGTACCGTCCGGTATGCCGGAAAGTCACCGGGATTGACGGTTCAATTGAAATTACCCTGAGTCAGGTGAATACCAGCTAACTCCGGATTTCTTTTAACTGATATTTTCGCACACCTGACGGCGCATGAAATTCCACAGCATCGCCCTGTTTCTTACCCATTACTGCTTTGCCGATAGGTGAAACGCTTGAAATCCTCCCCCGGGCCGGGTCTGCTTCACGCGGACCGACGAGAGTGTAGCACAGCTCATTTCCTTTTGACGAATCACAAAGAACGAACGTTTTCCCGATATCGACACAATGGTTGGATTTCTTCCCCTCGTTGACGACAACCGCCGCCTTGAGCGTTGCTTCGATTTCGATGATGCGGCCGTCTATCATCCCTTTTTTCTCTCGTGCAGCATGGAATGGGACATTCTCTCTGAAATCCTTATCAGCCGCCGCTCTGGTTATCTCTTCGGTAACTACGTGCCGTTCTTCTTTCAGTATTTCGAGTTCCGTTATCATCTTATCGTACCCTTCCCGGGTCATCGAGATGGATTCGACAGTATCTTTGCGGGCCGTTTTAACAGTTTTCGTCTTTACTTTCTTTGCTTTAAGGTGAATTCCGAGATTAGTGTCAGTCCATCCCTTCTTCTTCGCATAGCTTAAAAAGGCTCGGACCAGAGAGAGTTTCTCAACATGACCGGGGTCGGACCGGGCAGCATTATCTGAATAATCGTCGAGTTGAGCCGGGCTGATATTGTCGAACGCCCTGTCCCGACCGAACCATCTGATAAATTTGTAGATTTCATGCTGGCTTTCCCCCTGTTTTTCAGCCGGCAGGCTTGCCAGATACAACCCTGCAGCATCTCCAAGACCAGGGATTTCACTCATTCGGATACCTCCGCGTCATTTCATTTATTTTTTTTCAATGGATTCACTATTGCTTGTACGATACCGGCAATCGTCTGATACCGAAGGAGCTTCAACACAATCGAACCATGCCAGTCGAATGTTACATCATCTGACGCCAGTAACGTTCTGTCGATACCGCTCGTGACGACAACGTCAAAGAGCGTCTCGATGTACCTGTCGCTCAATTGCTCATAAAATCGGCGTCCCCAATATCCGACTTTTATCTCTTTACCAAGAGCCTTCTTCCATTCCTTATCATAATTGGCCAGACTCTTTGAAGTCAAATCATCAGTCTGGAAGGCTTGTCCAAGAACCTGAGCTGCAATGTCGGCACACATCATTCCGAAGTACACCCCTCCTCCGGTGAGAGGTTTCACCTGTCCCGCCGCACTACCGATTATCATCACCCGGGAGGCACTTGTTCGCTGCATATCACGTAAAGCGACACCTGCATAACTCACGCTCGGCTCCTGCCTGGGAATGAAGCCGCGATTTGACAGCATTTCGAGAAATTCCTTCATGAAACCGGCTGTCTTTGTCCGTGTTATCAAACCTGCGAGAGCTCTTCCCGGTGCCGTCGGCACAAGCCAGCCGAAAAACCCGGGTGCCGTTTTCTCCCCGAGAAAAACGTGAACCTCTTTCAATTCAGGAGCTTCTACTTCAGCTTGTACCCCCATCGCAAAATCCCGAATCCTGCCAAATCCGGCCGATTCGGTGAACCGGTACCCGAAGCCGCTGGTAATCGCCACCGCCTTCGCTCTGATTGTCTCTGTTGGACCGTGTCCTGATTGAACAGACACGGAAACACCGCGAGCGTCTTTCTCGATGTTCACGACATTACTGTTCATCCGGTATTCAGCCCCTGATTCGATTGCATAACGACCCAGGTATTCGTTCAATGCCGGCCGGTTCAGAACGGCTGCCTGGGGTTTGTCC
>CAYSQK010000029.1:0-12639 GCA_964433075.1 uncultured Dehalococcoidales bacterium | reverse complement strand
AAGGTACAGGGAACATTGTAATCACCGGTAAGTACGACGGGTATACGTAAGCGTATGCATTCAGAGACAGTAAAAACGGACGTCGTAATAAACAGGACTTCCGCTTTGTACCTTCCGAGGGGAGTAGCTCATGGACCGCTGACTTGGAGGAGGGTAACCAGAAAACATCTGGAAATGGCGATAACGATAGGAACAGGCAATTTTTCAAAGGTGATACCTGGTGGTTACCAGGGCGTATAACAACTGGGAGAAATACCATGCAACAAATTATGACTGTTTTGGGACCTATCACTCCCGAAGATCTTGGTTTAACAACGATGCACGAGCATGTCATGATGGATGGAGGCTGGGTTCTCAGGGAAAGATACAGCTCTTTGCTGGTCCAGGACGATCGATATTCAGAAAATGATCCCGTCAAACTGGAAAACATCGGACTCATCAAGCGGAACTTCATATCCAACTGGGACGGTCTCAGCTTCGATGACGAGGAACTCATCCTCGGGGAAGTTGAAGACTTTAAGAAGTCAGGCGGCAACAGCATTCTGGAACTGAGCGTACCCGGAATCCGTGTCAAAGTCCCCGCGATACAACGTATCGCGGAACGGACGGGAGTCAATATCGTGGTGTCAACGGGTCTTTATACCGAAGACTCGTGGCCTGAGAGATTCCTGACCATGACTGAGAGTGAACTCCGCAGCTACATGCTCGGTGAGATCCATAACGGTATCGAAAATACCGGTATCAAACCAGGCCACTTGAAAATCGCGATACACAGCATGACCGCTGGTGAGGAAATGGCTCTCCGGGCAGCGGCGAAGGTGGCTAATGAAACCGGCCTGTCCATCACTGTTCACTGCAGTTCTGTAATCGGTGGCGACGGCCGGAGAGTTGCCAGAATCCTGAAAGAGGAAGAAACGGATATTTCCCGTGCCGTGATCGCCCACGCCGCCGGGTCTTTCTGCATACAGGACCTCAGGCTACTTGCGCTTCACCCGGAAATGATGAAACTGAACCTTGACTATACTAAAGAATTGATGGATTATGGTATCAATGTCAGTCTCGAGTTTTCTCCCGGTCCGGTAGAATCGGAGGCCCATAACAACGTCAGTACTCCTGCGTGGGTTACGTTAGCCGGCGTGATTGCCTTGCTTAAACAGGGATATTCCCATCAGATTGTCCTTGGTACGGACACGTGTGCGAAGGTGATGACCCGTCGCGGGGGCGGCGATGGATATTGCCGGCTGACACGGTTCGCTATTCCGAAATTGCGGGAATTCGGTGTGTCGGATTATGACATCAGGATGATGACCAGGAACAATCCCGCCAGGATACTGGCCTACGAAACTGAATACCATAAATAGTATCACATTGTACTTCACCCCGGTCGGCTCGAACGCGAATCACGGGCTTACGCACTCCGGTCGTCATGAAACAGCAGCATATAGCTATCGTCATCGGCGTCATAACGATATCCTTTGCAGCCAATCTTATCCGCCTCGCGGATGCTCCTCCCCTGGTGATAGCAAGCTATCGCGTGCTGCTTGCCTCGTTACTGCTGTGGCCATTGACGATTATTTTTTCACGGCATGAATTCAGAAAAATATCCTGGAAGGATACGGGACTTGTCCTTGCGTCCGGAATATTTCTTGCACTTCATTTTGCTTTCTGGATTACGTCACTTGAATATACATCGATCGCGACTTCCGTAATCCTGGTGACTTCAAGTCCCATTTTCGTCGCGGTAGCTTCATACTGGTTTTTCAAAGAACATATCTCCATGAAAGTGATAGCCGGTATCGCTCTCTGCATCGCCGGAACGCTGCTCATCGGATATGATAACTGGATTCTGGGATCGATATCGCTTCTGGGAAGTATCCTTGCGTTCCTGGGGGCGATTGCCGTATCCGGATATCTGCTTATTGGCAGGAACCTGCGGAAGAGAATGGGCATTTTGATCTACGGTTCACTTACCTACAGTGCGGGTGGTATCATGCTGCTTGCCGCTGCACTGATCATGGGGTACACGTTGACCGGATACGGCACGCAAACGTATATCTGGATGGGTTTACTCGCGATAGGTCCCCAGATCCTCGGTCATTTGTCCTTGAATTGGGCTCTGCGGTATGTCTCCGCCACTCTTATAACGATCGCGGTCCTCGGCGAGCCGATCGGAGCGAACATCATAGCTTATATCCTGTTCAAAGAAACACCTCGCATGCTCGAAGTATGTGGAGGCATCATGATACTGGGAGGGATACTGGTCTCGTTCTGGCATGAAGATGAATCGATGAGCGTTTGACCGCACCAGATCCGCTATTCCAGAAACGCGAGCAGCTTCTGGGGATTTGAGACAGTAATGGTGTGGATTTCTTCTTCGCTTATCCCCCGTTTTTTCATGGCGGGGATAATGTTCTTGAGCAGATGGCTGTATCCGAACCCCCCGTATGACAGCAACTGGACCTTGAGAAATGTGTCATGGGACAGTAAAAGGTGATTGATGTACCCGTCTGCAATAAGCTTCTGTACCATATCCAGACGCTGCGTCTCACTCGGGAACTCCATAACACTCTCCCCGAGCAGAAACGGCGGAAACAGATGACCGAATGTATCGAATTCGATAAAGCAGCCCGAATCGGCAACCTTGTGCAGACAGTCCCGACTGAAACGCATGATATCGACATGGCAAATCACGGTCCTGTCCAGGAAACCACCATTCGTATCCAACAGTTCGAGAATCTCCATTATGAGCGCTTCATTCGAGCCCGGAGGGTGTATGGTTAAAGGCGCTCCTGTCAGTGACTGGGTTCGCGCGCAGGCTCGCAGCAGACGCCGCTGGTCCTCGGGGAGGTTCGGAGTCAGGCCGATTTCTCCTATGATTCCGGCGCGTATACCTGTTCCGTATATGCCGCTCGTGATTGCTTCCGTCATTTGAAGGACCAGATCGTTCTCACCTAAACTGGAGCTTTCCGGAGAGTACGACAAGCCCAGGTAGTGCCCGGTACCCATGATTACATGCAGACCTGTCATCTCGGCAAGGTTCCTGAGACCGCATGGATCAGTACCACCGAGGGGTTTTGTACTTACATCGACGATGGTCCCGCCGCCCGCCTCGCGAAACGCCAGCAATTCCCTCGCCAAGATATCCTCACCGGGCATTACCAGGCAATCGAGGTTACTGAGGGCATTGGCGCGGATCCAGCCAAGGTTTTCGAGATTGACCGGCATTGTCGCCATCTGCTGGTCTTCGGCCGCAACTGGCTGAAAAAAGAAATTACGACGAGCGTCAGCAATTATATGCTCGTGCGGCAGCGTTATTCCGAGCGAACCGCTATCAACCGGTCCCAGTACGGTCTGGACTTTTAACTTTCTTTCGTTCATCAGCCTGAAAGGCGACAGCCGGACATATCGAGAGCGGCTTATTATAACCACCTGCCCGGGACCGGGTCAACGCTTTTTCTTCAAGGGAAATTGTGGTGAAATGAACGGATGAAGGTGCTATGATGCACTCATGAATGCAAGCAAGAAGATTGTTGAATGTATTCCTAATTTCAGTGAAGGCATTGATCAAAACATAATTTCACAATTGGGTGATGCGATCTCAAGTCATTCAGTGAAAATACTCCAGGTGGATGCTGACAAAAACTACAACAGGACGGTCATCACGTTTGCCGGGGAACCTCCCGCAGTTAGTGAGGCAGCATTCAGTGCCATTCAGGCATCAGCAAGACTGATCGATATGTCCCGCCATAAAGGCCAGCATCCGAGGATCGGCGCTACCGATGTCTGTCCGTTTATTCCTGTTTCTACAGATATGCCTACCTGTATCGAAATGGCGAGGGCGCTGGGAAGAAAGGTCGGCAGCGAGGTAGGGATTCCAGTGTACCTGTATGGCGAAGCCGCAACAGATGACAGTAGACGACAGGTCGCTGTAATTCGCAAGGGTGAATATGAAGGACTTGGGAAAAAACTTACCGACCCGGTGTGGAAACCGGACTTCGGGCCAGCAGCATTTAACGTGCGGTCCGGTGCTGTATTGATCGGCGCGAGAGGTCCGCAGCTCGCCTATAATGTCAATATCGATACCAGTGATGTAACTGTTGTTAAAAAGATAGCCGCGAGAGTTCGGGAATCAGGTGAAATTGTTGCCGGAAAAAGAAACCCCGGGACATTGAAAAAAACACGAGCGATAGGGGTGATATTGGAGGAAAAAGGAATTGCCCAGGTTTCAATGAATCTGGATGATCTTAACATTACGAATCTCTACGATGCATTCATCGAGGTAGCCAGGCAGGCTGAAAATATCGGCTGCCGGGTAACCGGCAGCGAGATATGCGGTGTTGTATCGAAAAATGTCTTGATTCATGCCGGTCGTAAGTTCGCCGGTCCGGGAGAGTTCTTAACGGATCATGAGTTGATTGAATTGAGCGTACAATGCCTTGGTTTATCCCGGCTTTATCCGTTCGATCCCGGGCACCGGATACTGGAATACGCACTCGGGATAGAAGAACCATGAAGCTGATACAAAACACCGTTTCACAACTATTAGAAGCGTTTGCCGCGAAGCGCTCTACCCCGGGCGGCGGCAGCGCCGCCGCGCTGGCGGGGGCGACGGCGGCAAGCCTTCTGACAATGGCGGCAAAGATTTCCGGACTGCGCGAGACGGAGTCTGTACTGGAAAAGCTGTATGTCACGCAATCGAGACTTGTCTCCCTGATCGACGAAGATGCTGAAGGATTTTCCGCTTACATAAAGGCACAAGCCGAGGAAAAAGACAGCCGGCTCCAAAAAATTATACTTATTCCCCTTGAAACCACTGAATTGAGTTATTCACTCTTCGATGTTTCAACTGAAATAATGGACGTCTGCGATCCCAGGGTTGTAACGGACATCGGTGTTGGCATTCTGCTGGCGAAAGCCGGAGTAGAAGGGGCTCTGATGAATGTATGCATCAATCTCGCTTTCGTTTCTAATTCGGACTTTAAGGCTGGAATCGAAGCGAAAATCAAGCAGTTCGAAGACGTTGCCACAAGGGAGCAGCGCCTGCTGCAGCGCATCGAAAAAATAATGCTCGGCGAATAAAAATGCAGTATGTTGATGGGATTATCAAGCATGCAAGCGAACTCGTTACGGTTAGAGACGCCAGTTTATCGCCCAAAACAGGGGTTGCTCTGCTTGAACTGGGTATTGTCCGTGACGGAGCAGTTGCGATACACGAAGGGAAATTTGCAGCGGTCGGTCCGTCTTCAGAAATACTGGAGTCATATTCCGCCGACAACGTGCTTGATGCGACAGACAAAGTCATCTTGCCCGGATTAATAGATCCACATACTCATCTTGTATTTGGAAACCTCGCACGCTCCGCTTACGAACTCAAAATCCGGGGAAAGAGTTACTCGGATATCCATAAAGCCGGAGCCGGTATCCACTACACGGTACAGCGGACTCGCGAAGCAAGCAAAGATGAACTGATTAAGAAGGCTTTGAAAGACCTCGATATATGCCTGGCTCACGGGACAACGACGATCGAAATAAAAAGCGGCTACGGTCTTGATAGAGACAATGAAATCAAGGTTCTTGAAATAATCCAGCAACTCAACAATCTCCACGACATCGGTATTCTCGGTACATATATGGGAGCGCACACCGTCCCTGTAGAATTTCAGGACCATCGTGAAGCCTATGTTCGTCTGGTTTGTTCGCTCCTTCCTGAAATTGCGGAACGCCAGCTTGCCGATTTTTGTGATGTGTTTTGCGACGATCTGGGATTTTCCGTAATGGAGACCCGGAGAATTCTGGAACAAGCCGGGAAACACGGATTCAAGCTGAAACTCCACGCTGAACAGACCGGGTATCTCGGAGGGGTCGAACTCGCATCAGAACTGGGCGCGATTTCGGCCGACCATCTCGATTACGTCTGCGAACCGCAAAAAGACGAAGAGGGCTATACACTTACACTCGAGCATCTCGAGAACATGGCTGCAGCCGGAGTCATCGGCGTATTACTGCCGGGCGTAACGTATCACTCG
This sequence comes from uncultured Dehalococcoidales bacterium, assembly GCA_964433075.1. Lineage (GTDB taxonomy): Bacteria > Chloroflexota > Dehalococcoidia > Dehalococcoidales > UBA2162 > MGML01. The sequence goes on along the minus strand of CAYSQK010000029.1, from coordinate 6,613 downwards.
ATGGAACTGGTCCCCGATGGCAACGTCATGAAAGACTTCCTTCCTCAGACGGTTCGTAACATCATCGCCACTGGTGTTGCCCCGGCGCTGGCGACCAATTATAACCCCGGAAGTTCTCCGACAAGGTCCATGCCAACGATAATGCAACTCGCAGCCCGCCTCTACCGGATGAACTATGCCGAGATCATCATTGCCGCCACCATCAACGCTGCCCACGCACTCGGGGTTGCCGGACAAACCGGCAGTATAGAACCGGGGAAGCAAGCCGACCTCGTCGTGTTCGACTGTCCCCGCCATGGAGATATCATCGAACAATTCGGGACCAACCTGGTCGACAGCGTTTTGATAAAGGGCAAACCGGTAGTCATGGACGGACGTGTCTTAAAAAGGTGAGATTCCAATCGTCTCCTCGACCCTATTAGCAATCTCCCGCGAGTAAATCAAGTCCGCTACCTTACTGATATCGGCGCTCAATGACCGGTCTTCTTCCAGTTTCGGAACCAACTCCCGTATCACATTCCGGGTGATGCGGCACCCGATACCCGGCCGGATCTTCCGTAAATCGATCGCCTGACAGGCACACAGCAGTTCTATGGCAAGGGTTTGCCTGACATTTCGTGCTATTTTCCTTAGCTTGCGAGCGGCGGTCATCCCCATGGAAACGTGGTCTTCCTTGTTCGCAGAGACGGGAATAGAATCGATCGAGGCAGGCGTCGCCAGCACCCTGTTGTCCGAAACAAGCGCGGCGGCCGTGTATTGGGCAATCATGAAGCCTGAATTGAGCCCCGGATTCTCCGTCAGGAACGCAGGCAAGCCGTCATTGATCTGATGGTTATTTAAATGCTCGATTCTTCTTTCAGATATTGTCGATAATACAGTCAAGGCAATAGCGAGATAGTCCAATACCACGGAAACCGGTTGTCCATGGAAATTGCCGCCGGAGAGAACATCTGTATCCAGTGGATCGGGCCCGGTGCCGAATACCAACGGATTATCAGTCGATGAATTCATCTCGGTTTCAATAACGTGGAGGGCATGCACGATTGTATCCAGGACAGTTCCGTGTACTTGAGGAATGCACCTGATGGAGTATACATCCTGTATGCTTCTATCCCGATGGTGTGATTCGATGGAAGAGTCATTCAGAAGATTGCGGATATGCTCCGCACAAACAGCGTGGCCAGCGTGCTGCCGGACCCGGGCCAGGCGTTCATCGAAGGAATCCAGTTTCCCCCAGAGGGCTTCTACACTCATGGCGCCGGCGATATCGGCATGCTTGATAAGGTTCAGAGAATCATAGGCCGCCAGCGCCCCCAGCGCGGTCATTGCCGGTGTTCCGTTGAGCAGAGCGAGTCCTTCTTTGGTATCGAGGACAACCGGATTCAGGCCGGCTTTCGATAACGCGGCGGCTCCAGTCATTTTTTGTCCTTGATATAATGCATCACCTTCCCCAATCAGGACCATCGTCATGTGCGCGAGCGGGACGAGATCTCCCGAAGCTCCGAGGGATCCTGTATCAGGGATCACCGGAATCAGATCTTCGTTGATCATTGCAACAAGCGCCTGAATCGTTTCCAGTTTGACGCCGGAATACCCTTTCACCAGCGTATTGGCGCGCAACAACATCATCGCTCTGACAACATCGGGTTCAAGCATGTCACCTACACCAGCGGCATGAGAGCGAATAAGATTAAGCTGCAGCTTTTTCAATTCCGAAGAGGAAATAAATACATCACAACATTCACCGAAGCCGGTGTTTACACCATATATCTTTTTGCCCCCGGCTGCGACTGCTTCGAGCCTTTGTCTGCTGATCACGACACGTTCTTCGGCAGATTTATCGATTGAAACTAGTGCTTTTCCTCTAGCCACATCGAGAAGGTCCTGTATCCGGAGGTGATCACCGTCGATCAGTATCGCTTGAGACTTTGTCATCTTATTCCCAACCTGGAATGGTAATATTGTTTTTTTCTGCAGTCGCTGTAGCTTCAGGGTATCCCGCGTCTACATGCCGCGCGACACCGATACCGGGGTCGACGGTGAGAACTCGTTCGAGTCGTCGTCCTCTTGCTTCTGTCCCATCGGCGACGATAACCATGCCGGCGTGAAGAGAATTTCCGATCCCCGTACCTCCCCCATGATGGAATGAGACCCAGGAAGCTCCAGCTACGGCATTCAGGGCGAAATTCAACAGAGGCCAGTCAGCTATCGCGTCCGAACCATCTTTCATACCTTCTGTCTCCCTGTCGGGCGAGGCGACAGAACCACAGTCGAGATGATCGCGTCCGATGACAACCGGAGCTTTCAATTGCCCTCTATGCACAAGCTCGTTGATGGCCAGTCCTAAACGGGCTCTGTCTCCATAGCGGAGCCAGCACACCCGTGCGGGGAGACCGATCAGCGGCACTTTCTCACGAGCCAGTTTGATCCATCTGGTTGTTGAAACATCGTTCGGAAATAAATCCAGTATGAGTCTATCGATTGTTTCAATATCCTGCCTGTTGCCGGATAAAGCCACCCAGCGAAAAGGCCCCCTTCCTTCACAAAAGCGCGGGCGGATATATGCGGGGACAAAGCCCGGATAGAGATAGTCACCTGTTGAATTTCTTACCGGGATACCTGCTGATTCCGCCTGGGCCCTCAAATTATTGCCGTAATCGAAAACGATCGCGCCCCTTGCCTGGAAGGCGAGCATGGCTTCTACATGTTTTCCGATCGATTCAAGACTTCGTTTGCGATATTCATCCGGTTGTGTGTTGCGGAGCGATTCCAGTTCTTGAAACTCGCCGATGGGGATATAACTGAGTAGATCGTGTGCGGGAGTCTGGTCGGTAACAATATCCGGCGTAATACCGCGGCGCACGAGTTCCGGATGTACCTCGGCTGCGTTACCGACTAATCCTACCGACAGCGGCTTGCCCTCACTTCGGGCATTTTCAATATGTGCCATAGCTTCATCCAGTGACACTGTAACCGCATCGCAATAACCTTCCTTGATCTTCTGTTCGATACGCTCACGGCGGACTTCGACGATCAGCGTGATCGCTCCATTCATGGTGGCAGCCAGGGGTTGCGCCCCCGACATGCCCCCCATCCCCGCGCTCAGAATAAATTTTCCCTCCAGGCCAGCGGACCCGAAATGCGTCTGACCGCAAGAAGCGAAGGTCTCGTACGTTCCCTGCAGTATCCCCTGAGTACCGATGTAAATCCATGATCCCGCCGTCATCTGTCCGTACATGGTCAGGCCTTGCCGTTCGTACTGGTCGAATAGAGCCGGCTGTGCCCATTTCGGTACCAGGTTGGAGTTAGCAATTATCACCCGGGGGGCTTCCTCATGAGTCCGTGCCACATAGACGGCCTTACCTGACTGAACGAGGAGCGTTTCATCCGACCCAAGTTTTTTCAGGCTTTCACAAATGATCCGGTACGCCTTCCAGTTTCGTGCTGCCCGTCCCGTACCTCCATACACGATAAGATTTTCCCAGTCGAGAGCGATGCGGGCATCGAGATTATTGTTGAGCATGCGGAGCGCTGCCTCCGCATCCCACGTCCGGCATTCAACGCATGTACCGGTATTGGCGACAGGAGGTTTCCCGGGCTTCATTTCAGGGAAGAGTGGAACTTCGTTCATTTCATCACCCTAGTAATGTATACAATAATGTATACAATATTTTCAAGATTATACCCTTCTGCCGGAAGGTCGTCCAGTCTTTTTCAGTGAGAGAAAATCGCTTGCCTATTATTTCCGGTTTTGCTAATATGCTGAATAATTTTTCACTTACCAATGAGTGAAAATTGGTACCAGTCATCCGGGTGTATTCAGAAAAATATGTCCTTTCATTTGAGGAGCGGAACATGGATTTAGAATCAATGAAAAAGATTGCTGCCGACGACGTCCTTTACACAGGCGCTGAACACCTCGATAAGAAAATGGGATCATTTGCCGGTGACGCCGTCGTATGGGACCCGGTCATGAAGGTGGCCGGATTCTCAGAAACCAACATTGCCAGGGGACATGAAGAAGTTAGAAGGTTTTTCAAGTGGCTGGGTGAAATGCCCCCCGTGAAAGCCGAAATTGCCAATGTGTTCGGAGAAGGTGAACATGTAGTCGTCGAATGGCTGTTACATGGTGGGGCTTCGGATAGTGAATTTACCATACCCTGCGCGAATGTTTACGATTTTGAAGACGGTAAGATAAAGAGCGTAAGGATGCATTTTGATTCAGCTCATTTTGCAGAGATATGGTCAAATAAATGAATATTTGCCTGCGGGTAATGGAGTGAAAATGGAAACGTATCGGCATACACATCTTCCGGATATAGCCAGCCTAGTACTGGTAAACGGCAATGTCATTACAGTGGACAGTGAGTTTTCGATACATCAGGCCGTTGCAGTTGGCGGAGACAGGATAATCGCGGTCGGTTCTGAAGAAGATATCAGGACCTTCACCGATCACCGGACCGAAATAATCGATCTAAAAAAGAAAACCGTTTTGCCGGGAATCAATGATGCTCACATACACGCGGCCTTATACGGTATCAGCCGACCGCCACTGGTTTTGGATTTGAACTATCCGAACGTGAAGTCAATTGCAGACATCGTTTCGTTGGTGGCTGAAAGAGTCAAGACAGCGAGCCCCGGTGAGTGGATTCGAGGTATGGGCTGGGATGAAGGGTATCTGAAAGAATGCCAGGAAAATCCAGGGCGATATCCCGATCGACGCGATCTTGATGCAGTATCTCCGGATAATCCTGTTGTACTCGGACATTTTACCCAGCACGAGGTCTGGGCGAACAGCGAGGCATTAAAGACAGCCGGTATAACACGGGATACACCCTCTCCGGATGGAGGCATCGTTGTCAAAGATTCAGGGACAGGCGAACCGAATGGCATTCTCAGAGAATTTCCCGCTCAATCGCTCGTGATGAAACATGTCCCTGCCTGGACAAAGGATGAAAAACGCAGGGGTATCCAAAATATGATACGGGACCTGAATTGCCGGGGGATCACCAGTATAACGGAAGGAGCTCTCGGGGCCGGTGGCAATGAATTCCAGGGCGGATTACTTGGTTCGGAGTGTATCGATATCTATCAGGAACTCATGGAGCAGGGGGATCTGACACTCCGAGTGGGATGGTTATACCTGTTTGGTGAGTATGGAGCATGCACGTATAACGATTTCTGTGAGATAGTACCCCAATTGGGTTTTCACGTGGGATTTGGTAACGAGTGGCTGAGGGTGGCCGGCATCAAGATATTCGCGGACGGTACCCCCATGGCCGGGACCGCATGGATGTATGACCCATACCCAGGTACTACCAGCAAAGGAAGCCTGGTTATCCCCGGCAAGGACGATGAGGACAGGAGGAAAGAGCTTTGCAATATGATCCGTCTCGCTCATGACAATGGATTCCAGGTGGGCGTTCATGCCATCGGCGGACGAGCAATTGAAGCGACTATCGATGGATTCATCGAAGCGGAAACAAAAAACCACAGACTTTTACGGCACTATATTCTCCATAATGACTTTATTTCAGATGAATATATCGGACGTGCGGCCCGGTTTGGTATCGGTGCCGGCATGCAACCGATCCTGAAGTGGCATTTTTCGGACCAGGTCGACAGATTGCTTGGCGTTGAACTTTCCAACCGGCAATTCCCGCTTCGGAAACTTGTTGATGCAGGTGTACATATAGCCGGAGGGTCTGATGCCCCGGTGGTTGAACCGGACTGGCTGGCCAGCATCCAGGCCGCTGTCCTGCGCGAATCTAAAGCCTCCGGGGCAGTCAGAGGTCCCGAACACAGGATTCGGCGGGATGAAGCGATTCGTATGTACACGAATGGCGGAGCCTGGCAAGACCACATGGAGCATGTAAAGGGATCTATTGAGGAGGGGAAATTTGCTGACCTTTGCGTACTGGACGAAGATATTTTAACTGTTGAACCTCACAATATTAAAGACATTTCGAATGTAATGACGGTTGCAGGCGGCAATGTTGTATTCAGGCAAGGTATCTAGTTACATCGAGATACCGGAAAAAAGAGGGCAATCAGCCCTCTTTTTTATTGACAATTGGAGGGTGATGACGTAAAATCGCTAATAATAATTTACTCATAGAGAAATATAATTTCACTGAGAGAAATAGTAGGTAGATGTTTGGAAGCAGTTCAGCGTACTCTTGACATTCTCGAAATATTTTTGAAGAAAGACCAAGAAGTCGGTGTGGCAGAAGTTGCCGAACTTACCGGTATTAACGTGACCACTGTGTACAGGATCATGTCGGACCTGGTTAAACGCGGCTATCTCCGGCAAAAGAGAAAGAGAGAAAAGTATGCCATCGGCATAAAGTTTCTGGAATACAACGGGGCGGTACAGCATAACCTGAAAATCGGAGAGCTGGCACAGGCAATGCTCCAGGAAATGAGCCAGAAGTCGGGAGAGTATGTCGAAGTGGCCGTGCGGGATGAAAATGTAGCCGTTACCATCGCCCAGGCGGAAGTTGCCCGAAATCTCCGTATATCAAATATGATCGGAGAAAAGTTGCCGTTACATGCAACATCCGTAAGATCGGAAGAGCACACGTCTGAACTCCAGTCACGAGATTCCATCGCG
>CAYSQK010000028.1:10836-12661 GCA_964433075.1 uncultured Dehalococcoidales bacterium | reverse complement strand
CAGGCGAGAGAATCCCGGCCATGTCTTTGATGCAGATGCTGTCCGCTCCCATCTCTTCAAACAGCTTCGCTTTGTTGACATAATACTCAAGGGTGTAAACCGGACCGCCGATTTTTTTCTCTGTCAGGGAATAGGAAATGGCAAGTTGAGCATGTTTCCCGCATTCCTTTACAGCCTTGAGACTGGCTTCGATGTTTCTCTCGTCGTTGAGGGCGTCGAATATCCTGAAAATATCGATTCCTGCTTCGGCAGCGTGGTAGACGAAAGCCCTGACGACATCGTCGGCATAGTTTCGGTACCCCACCAGGTTCTGACCCCGAAGAAGCATCTGAAGCGGGGTGTCCGGCATCAGTTTTTTGAGTATCCTCGGCCTGTCCCACGGGTCTTCGTCAAGGAACCGTATTGCGACATCGTAGGTTGCACCTCCCCATACTTCGGCGGAGTAAAATCCTGCTTTGTTGTATTGTTCGGCTATCGCGGTAATATCGTCAGTCCGCATGCGGGTGGCGAACAGTGACTGCTGTCCGTCCCGGAACGTGGCATCGGTAATCTTTACGGGGTTTTTTATCATGATTTTTACAGCCCTTTCATTGGTGGTGTTTCTCTCTTTATTGTATCGGTATAGCCTCCGAATAGCAACGAACAGCCCTGTCCTGCACAAAATAAACACCCACCCGTATTCTCCCGTTCTCCCTGCGTATAGAAAAGGTTATGGTACGTAACAATATCCTAATATCTGTTTGAAGTTATGAACACTATATGATATCGTATCAATCACATCACAAATCGGTGAAAGGAACCCTTGGGTATGAAACGTGTATTTCTTTCGCTTTCAGGTTTGCTGATACTCTCGGTTTGCCTGCTGTTCGGACTGCCGGTATCAGCCGAAGATAACCCGACTGTTCGGGTTGGAATGTACGAAAACTCGCCGAAAATTTTCACCGATGCTCACGGTAATCCTTCCGGATTCTGGGTGGATATCATTGAGTATATTGCCGGCGAAGAAGGGTGGAACATCGAATATGTGCCCGGAACCTGGGACGAGGGGCTCACCCGGCTTCTGAATAATCAAATCGATATCATGCCGGACATCGCCTACTCGGAAGAGAGAGCCCGATTGTATGATTTCACGTCTGAAGCGGTATACGTGAGCTGGTCGAGTGTGTATACGAGGGACGATTCCGAAATTCAGTCGATTCTTGATTTGGAGGGGAAAACCGTCGCTGTCCTGGCGGACAGCATCAATGCCGTCGGGCCGGAAGGTATCATCAATCTTACCCGGCAGTTCGACGTTGACTGTACTTTTCTCGATGCTCATTCTTACCTTGACGTTTTCGAGATGGTTGCATCCGGTCAGGCTGACGCCGGTGTTGCCAGTAAGGATTTCGCCGGCCTTCACGCAGAAGATTTTCAATTGATTCATACCCCTATTATATTCCAGCCGGCTTCCCTTCGATTTGCCTTGACCCGCTACGCTGAATTGTCTCCATCGCTGCAAGACAGGCTTGATTTTCATGTTAACGCTTTGAAGCATGATAGCGGCTCGATTCTTTATAGCTCTATTGAACGGTGGTTCGGCGTCAAGTCTGAAGAAACCTTCGCCTTTCCGGAATGGCTCACATGGGTTTTGACGAGTATCGGTATCCTCTTCGTACTCTGTCTTTTCGGACTCTATCTCATGAGAGTTCAGGTGAGAAGAAAAACCAGGGACTTGCGGCAGGAAATCGAAGAGCGGGTGCAAGTTGAAGAAAAACTACGGGAGAGTGAGCGTAACTTCACGACTATTGCCGAAACGACGCAGGATATTATCGGTCTTCACGCGCCG
>CAYSQK010000028.1:1641-10826 GCA_964433075.1 uncultured Dehalococcoidales bacterium | reverse complement strand
GATTACCGTTTCCTCTATATCAGCCCGTCGTGTAAGAAAATACTCGGTTTTGATGCTGCCGAACTGATTGGTTCGACTCCGTTTGAACTGATGCATCCGGAAGATACTGAACGTTTGCAAACATTCTTTACAGAAGACGGCCGTAAGGGTGAATCGCTGTTCTTTGAGTGTCGTGTCAGGAACGCCGCCGGTGACTATCGGTGGTTCGAATCGGTTAGTAACCGGATTATCGATGATGATGGCACAGTGACCGGATACGTAACCTCGTCCCGCGATGTAACGGAAAGAAAACAGCGGGAAATGGAATATCGTACTATTCTCAGCGCAACCTCGGACGGGTTCTGGATGAGCGACCGGGATGCAAACCTTCTTGACGTCAATGACGCTACCTGCCGGATGCTTGGCTACTCCCGGGAAGAACTGCTGAGGATGAATATCGCTGATATCGAAGCGGTTGAAAACAGGGAGGAAATCAGGGCCCATACGGAAACAATTATCGAAAAAGGGAGTGACCGGTTTGAAAGCAGCTACCGGCGAAAGGATGGAAGCATCATCTGCATTGAAGTGAGTGTCACCTTCCTCGATATCGGTGAAGGAAGACTGGTCGTCTTTTCGCGGGATGTCACCGAGCGGAAACGGATTGAAAACCTGTTGAAAGAATCGGAAGAAAAGTATCGTTCGCTGATAGAGTACAGCGGTGATGCCATACTCCTGACAGTACCCGACGGCGGTATTGTTGCCGCCAATCCGGCGGCCGTTCGGATGTTCGGCTGGTCGGAAGACGAGTTCTGTAAAATCGGCCGGAACGGTATCGTGGATGTCACGGACCCGCGTCTGCTTCCCTTGCTGGAAGAACGCCGCCGCACCGGCAAAGCCAGCGGAGAACTGACGTTCATCCGGAAAGACGGGACAAAGTTCCCTGTTGATTTTACTTCGATTATTTTTACGGACAGCCAGGGAATCGAGAAAACCAGTATGGTGATTCGCGATATCACCGAACGAAAGAAAACTGAAGAAGACCTGCTCCTGAGAGCGAGGATGCTGGACAGCGCCAGTGACGGTATTTGTCTGTTTAATATTGAGGGTAACCTCGTCTACGTTAATGACATGTACTGTCGGATTCATGGGTATGAAAAAGATGAACTAATCGGTATGAACATCCGTCAAATGGACGCAGATTCGTCGCCGGATTGGATGGACTGGCTGCGTGATGAATTGCATACATCCGGTACCGCTGTCTTCGAATCGGCTCACCGGCGGAAAGATGGTTCTGTCCTGAGACTGGAAGTCCATTCGACTGATATCGAGATAAACGGGCAAAGATATAATATCAGTGTCGAAAGAGATATTACTAAGCGGAAACAGGCCGAACAAAAACTGCGGGAGTCAGAGGAGAAGTACCGCACCCTCTTCGAGACGATGGCTCAGGGTGTTGTCTATCAGGACGTTGATGGGAAAATAACAGCCGCGAATAAAGCTGCTGAACGAATACTTGGCTTGACGGTAGAGCAGATGACGGGAAGAACCTCGGGCGACGAACGGTGGCATGCCATTCACCAGGACGGTACCCCCTTCCCCGGAGAGGACCATCCTGCCATGATTGCACTCCGTACCGGTGCTCCGGTCATGAACACACTAATGGGGGTATTTCATCCTTTGGAAGACCGGTACCACTGGATAGTGGTAAACGCAATTCCTCTTGTGCAGCCGGAAGACAAAAAACCGTATCAGGTGTATACCACCTTTATGGATATCACCGAGCGGTACCTGGCTGAAGAGGAAATCGAACGAAAGAATCGTGAATTTCTCTACTTCTCTTCACAGGTCCCGGGAATGTTGTACCAGTTCAGGCGAAGTCCCGACGGCAGCTACTCGATGCCGTTTGCTAATGACGCTATTCAAGATATTTTCGGTTGCGAACCGGACGATGTGAAGGAGAGTTTCGAGCCGATTATACGGGTTGTTTCTCCTGATGATGTCCAGTACCTTATTGCGTCAATAGAAAAATCGGCACGTGAACTCAGTCCCTGGGAATTCGAATTCACAGTAAGACAGCCGGAGCAGAGCACGAAAACGGTCTGGGGACGGTCGATTCCTGAACTCCAGGCGGACGGAAGCATTCAATGGTTCGGATTTGCGACCGATATCTCGGAAAGGAAAAAGACGGAAGAATCTCTGCGGGCCAGTGAACTCTTCCGGTTGAGTCTCCTGGAAAATGCCCCGAACCCGATTAATGTCATCAACCCTGATACCTCGATACGCTACGTCAATCCTGCACTGGAAAAAATTACCGGTTATTCGGCGGATGAATTGATTGGGTGTAAAGCTCCGTATCCGTACTGGGGGAATGACAATATCGAACAGCGCCTGAAACGGTTGAATCATACCATGAAATACGGAACCACGTCGGCTGAAAATCAGTTTACCCGGAAAAACGGTGAAAAATTCTGGGTGAGAATCACCAATCTGCCGGTTGAAAAAAATGGTGAAATGGATTACCTCCTTGCGAGTTGGATTGATGTCACGGAAAGCCGTGCGGCCGTTGATGCTCTGCGGGAGAGCGAGGAGAAGTATCGGAGTCTCGTCCAGCAGGCCTTGACCGGTGTCTATATCCAGCAGAAAGGGAACTTCGTATTCGTGAATCCGGAGTTCGAAAAGCTGACCGGGTATTCTGAGCAGGAACTGCTGGGAATACCGGCTCGAAAAGTGATACACCCGGATGATTATCAGCTTGTCCGGGAAAAAGCCATTGCCATGTTGAAAGGGCAGCGAAGCGAGGGGTATGAATTCCGGATTGTCTCGGCTGACGGTACCGTCCGGTGGGCCATGGAAACAGTTGCCTCCGTCACCTATTCAGGGCAACAGGCCAGCCTCGGCAGTATTATGGATATCACCGAAAGGAAGCAGAATGAAGAAACCCTCCGGCTTTCGGATACGACTCTTCGCTCGATTAATGAGGCGGTGATGGCGGTCAATAATGAAGATAAGGTTATTTTCTGGAATCAGGCGAGCGAAGAATTGTTCGGTATTCAGCGTCAGGATGCCGTTGGCCGGCACCTGTTTGATTTGATTCAGGTGGTCGAAGAGTACCCCGGTCAGCATGAGGAGCGGGAAAAACGACTTCGTGGACAGGGACGGAACCGCGAAGAACAGCTCTATCGGACGCCGAAAGGGGATATCTGGGTTGATGCCCATGCCCAGGCAATCGAGGATAATCACGCTCAGTACGGGTGGGTTGTTCTTGCCTCCGATATTACCGAACGGAGGAGAATGGAAACCGCCCTCAGGGAAAGCGAAGACAAATTTTCCGAGATATTCTATGCCAATCCGAATCCGATGGCGATTATTGCCCACGCCGGCGGCCGGATTACTGATGTCAATAAGGCTTTTGAAACGGTAACCGGCTATAACCGGGAGGATTGTCAGGAAAAGACCTTTACCGACCTTGGTTTCTGGCTGTCGAACGATGACCGTGAACAGTTCATTCGGGCGGTAATGGAAAAATCAGTCCCGTCTCAATTTGAAACGCAAATACGGGTTAAGTCGGGCAGCATCCGGGATATGTCGATGTCTATCGATACCATCGCTATTGCCGGACAGCCGCATGACGTTATTACGATACATGATATTACGGAATCGAAACAGATGCAGGAACAGCTTATGGTCACGGACAGGCTGGCTTCCGTCGGAGAACTGGCCGCAGGAATCGCTCATGAACTGAATAATCCGTTGACCGGTGTCGTCGGTTTCTCTGATTTGCTCATGTCGAGAACGGACCTTCCCAAGGATGCGCTTGATGATATAGCACTCATTAATAAAGAAGCGATTAGGGCCAGTCAGGTTGCCCGGCATCTCCTGACCTTCGCCCGGAAGCATCCCGACGAAAAACAGATTATTGGTATCAATGATGTCATCAGGCTGGTTCTTGAGTTAAGGGCCTATGAACAGAAAGTCAATAACATCACCGTCAACCTGGCCCTTGATGAAAATCTGCCTCCGGTACTGGCGAATGAATTCCAGCTCCAGCAGGTTTTTATTAACATAATAATTAACGCTGAGTTTTTCATGACGCAGGCACACGGACGGGGAACACTGGATATTGTTACGAAACAGATTGGTGATTCGGTCATGGTTTCATTCGGTGATGACGGTCCGGGAGTATCCGCTGAAAATTTGACCCATATCTTCGACCCCTTCTTCACCACGAAAGAGGTAGGAAAGGGTACCGGCCTGGGCTTGAGTATCTGCTACGGTATCATCGTGGAACATGGCGGCGATATCTGGGCGGAAAGTGAACCGGGAAAAGGCGTAAAGTTCGTTATTGAGATTCCGGTATTCAAGGATGAATACCGGGAAGCGTCGGATGAAGAGACTCGCCCGGATTAACCGGGAATAGTAAGACACAGCCGCCTGCCGGAATCAGCAGGCGGCTTTTGTTAACCGTTATTTTTTATAACTCTTCGGATGAGGTGCCTTCACGATAAAAAATTCGAGAATATCGTCCCCCCCGTTTCTGATGTTCATCTTGATATTGAACGGAATGTCGAGGATGTTTCCTTTCGTATAGATATGCGCTTCCTGGTCGCCGAGTTGTGCCGACATCGTGCCGCGAACGATGATGAGATTGACGTTCGAATTCGAAAAATGCTCCGGCAATCCTTCTCCCGGCGGCATCACCGCATGGTTTATCTGGACGTCTTCCCTCTCCACGAGTATTTCGATTTTCTTATCATCTGCGGTCGCGTAATCGAATGTTTTTTCAATCATCGAATCAATACCTCCCCGTCTTTGTTACCACTAATGTACCATGATGTATCCGGTATTTTCAGTAACAAAAGTTACAAAAAACGTCAGACTTTATTGTCCTCGCCTTTCCTGCATATGCTTGAAAAATTTGATTCGCTAGCAACCTTTACCCTCTTTTAATGAAACCATATATTGTATTTTTTTTCGGAAAACCTTGAAAAAAATTTGTAAATACCTGTTGCATTTAACGATTCGCACCTGTATTATAGAGAATAATGAAAGCAGTAATCTACTATTTTTCCGGAACCGGCAACTCGCTGTTCGTGGCGAAGGGTATCGCTGCTGCTCTCGATGCTGAACTCCTCCCCATTGCTTCGTCATTATCGGAGGATAAGATTCGGGTTAAAGCGGATGCGGCAGGTATCGTTTTCCCTGTGTATTATGGTGACCTTCCCTTGCCGGTGAAGAACTTTGCGAAGAAACTGACTGACATACAAAATATCTATCTCTTCTCCGTCTGCACCTTCGGCGGTTCAGCCGGAGATTCGCATAAAACGTTGAAGCAGATTGTGCAGGGCAGGGGAGGACAGATTGCCGCCACCTACGGTGTTCACATGCCCCAGAATGCCTTTTATAAGTTCTGGGAAAAACACCGGCCTCTCTACCGGCGCTGGCAGAAAAACCTGCCTGTCGTTGTCGCTAATACCATTTCCCGCCGTGAGGGTACCTTTTTTCGGAATATTCTGTTCGACCTTATTTTCAAGGGTATCCAGGCCTGGGTCAAACCGAGGTACGCTAAATCGTTCGCCGCTAAAGCCGGCATTTCACCGGATTTACCGCTCGATGAATTGATTCATTTCAATGATGTCGGTTTCAAGGTTCACATCAGGGCGTGTACCGGGTGCGGGCTGTGCGAAAAGGTTTGTCCGGCCGGTAATATCGAAATGCAATTGAATAAACCCTTCTGGCGGCATCAGTGCTGGAATTGCCTTGCCTGCTACAACTATTGTCCGGAAAAAGCCATCAGCAGCAGTATCGCTGCCGAAGGGTACTACTATTGCCATCCGGACATCACTGTGCAGGAAATCATGGCACAGAAAAAACGGGATATATTGTACTGACTCATGGCCTTCAACGCGAAGCGCAGTCCCTGCAGGCAGCGTACAGATTATTGAAAAGTTTTTCGATTTTTTCAGTCGGCGTCGATGCAAACGCAATCCTGAACAGATTTTTCTCCGCGTAACAGATGACACCGGTGCTGTACGCATCCAGTAACTGCCGCCATACTTTTTCCGTATCGAGATTTTTCAACCTGACGCACATGAAATACCCTGAATTGAAAGGGAGCGCCGCAAAATATTCCTGGTACTCCCGGTGAGACGTCAGTACGGCTTTTACCTTGTTGTAGCGCTCCCGGATTATCTGTTTGTTTCTCTCTTTTTCAGTTTCATGATTGCCGGACGTCAACGATTTCAGGAAGAGAGACTGCGCCGGGTGGGATGCGTTGGAGATATTCCCCCTGATAGCCCCGGCTGTTTTCCCTTCGAGTGCTTCGTAGAGTTCGCGGGTACCGTTTTTGATACCGTAGGTAATAAAACCAATCCGTAAACCCCAGGCATACTCTTCCTTCGTTATGCCGTCGGCTTTCACCGCCAGCAGATTCTCATGGAGTGATGCCAGCCGGGCAAAGAGAGATTCACCGTAAATCCCGTCTTCGAATATCAGGCCGAAATAAGAGTCGTCGAGGATAACGACGAGATGGTTTCCGGCTTCTGCCGATTCTTGAAGCGCCTGAACAATTTCGTCGGCCGCGTCCGGAGTAGGTGAGTACCCTGACGGATTGTTCGGGAAATTGAGCAGCACCGTTTTCTTGCCTGCCGGTCCGTCGCATACCTTTTTTCGGAATGAGTCGATATCGAATACGCCGTCTTTGAAGAAATTGAAATATTCAAGTTCCGCCCCGCAGGCATTTCCGAAGACGAGGTCGTAATTTTCCCAGTACAGGTCGGAGAGAATCAGTTCTTCTCCCTCATCGATGAACAGGTAACCGATGATGCTCAACGCATTGGTAACACCGCAGGCGGCAACCGGCAGGCTGATGAGCGTATCGGCAAGCGATGGATTTTTTTGCTTGATGAGTTCCCGCCACTTTTCTCTGAGGCTGTTCAATCCCTGACTTGGTGCGTAGGGGAAAACGTCTTTTCGGTCGGCGTGTATCAAATCGGCAATACCCGGTAAAACCATCGGTGACCCGTCGTCTTCATAGGCGGTACCGATGGTTGCATTGATTTCCTTCCCTTTTGCGGCGCTGCCCTGCGCAAGGATTCCCTTGCTCGGATAGTAAATTGACCGTCCTTTTTTTGAAAGGAGCTCATAAACAGCCGGGTTATTTTTACGGATTATCGTATTTGCCTCAAGTGCCTGCGGGTTAAGACCTGACATGTATAAATCCTCCGGGTCAGCGTTAAAATGATGAGTAATTGTATAACGTTTTTTTTTCAGACACAATGATTTCACTTGTATTTGTTTTTTATGATAGTATTCGCTGAACGCGCTATCTTCTTCCACCGTAGCTGCTCTATCTGCCGCAGCGATTTGTCTTCCCGTTCGCCATTGAATCGCAGTTCTTTGAGCAGTTTCAGATAACTCCGGTACCGTTCGGGGGCCAGCTTTCCGTTCTCGATAGCGTCCCTGACGGCGCACCCCGGTTCGTTTTCATGGGTACAGTCGTTGAACCGGCATTCCCGTGCCAGGGCTTCGATGTCCTCGAATGCTCCGGTAAGAGCGGATTCGTCTCCCCACATACCGATTTCTTTCATGCCGGGCGTATCGATGACCATCCCGCTGCCGGGAAGCAGAATGAGCTCGCGATACGTCGTCGTATGTCTCCCCTTGTGTTCGAACCGGCTCGTTTCTCTGGTAAGCTGCCGCTCATTACCCAGTATCGCATTGATGAGAGCCGATTTTCCGACGCCTGATGAGCCCATGAACGCGGCTGTCTGCCCGAACCCGATGTGTTGCTTCAGGCAGTCGAGCCCCGTTTTTTCAATGGCGCTGACGGCATACACCGGCACTCCCATCGCTGTCTCCTCCGTTTGTCTGATGAACGAATCGGTGTCGGGACAGAGGTCAGCCTTATTCATGACGAAAACCGGAGAAGCGCCGCTCTTCCAGGCCATGGTCAGGTATCGTTCGAGCCTCCTCGGGTTGAAATTGTTCCCGTCGAGGGCGGTGACGATGAAAACCGTATCGACGTTTGCGGCAACGATTTGCTCTTCTGCTTTTGGCCCGGCTGCTTTGCGGGAAAAGGCGCTCTTTCTCGGCAGCACGGCATGAATGACCGCCTGCCCGGTTTCCGGGTACAGCACCGCGATGACCCAGTCGCCCGTTGCCGGGAAATCGGTCGAGGAATACCGCATCCTGCCGGATATGACTGCCGGAAATTCGTGATGTCCGGTATGAATCCTGCATGAATCGCGGAACTGGCTTGTCACCCGGCATGGTACGCCGCCGGGAATGGAATATTTTCGAAAGTTATTGTCGAAGAACGGGTCCCAGCCAAGTTCGGCCGGAGACTCGGGTATATGGTCGGTCATGTGTTTCTCCTTCCGGTATAATAAAAAAACCGCGGCACTGTTACACCGCGGTCTGGCTGATTACCGGAGAGAGAAATGACTTAAAAAAACATACCTTGTGCCGGAACGCCGCCGGGATGCAACAGTGTTCGTGAAACTTCGTATTCTTTTTTCATACATCCCTCCTTTCGGATATTCCGGTTTATTCGGTCTCTATCGTATCACCTCTCATTGTGAGAGTCAATATTCTTTTCCAACTGACAACCGGCATGAAATGCCGTTGTCACAGATGTGCTGCAGTCGTGCGAGCAATGCGTCCACAGCCTGCGCCGCAATCCTCCCCCTCGCGTCAACTGTCAACTGTTAACTGACTACTGTTAACTTCTTCAGTAACTGTAAACTGTAAACCGCAACAGGTATAATAACATCGAGGAATATGGATACAAACATCAGTTCGGCTTCGGAAAATAAGGCAAAAAAGTCGTTCGACTATATTGTCAGGTACTGTAATCATATCGGCATATATGAGAGTATTGCGGAAGTGAATGATTTCCTCGATGAAGCAGCCTCGGATATCGAACAGTCGCCCGCTTCAGCCGTTTTTCCTGAAAGCTTCAAAAATCAGGTCGCCTATGCAATACGGAAAACGGTCACGAGAAGCTTTGTTTCCTCGGAGTTCGTTATCAATGCAGATTTTCTGGCACGGCATTTTGAGCACTATTTCAGGGTTTGTTCGGGGTTGCTGGACAGCCGGGAGGAATGGACTGACGCCGAAGCCCGCCTTAAAGCCGAAACGATACTCGGCATGTCGGTCGAAAGCCCGCTCGATGATGTTGGATTACTCTATAAGCTCGCCAGGAAAAA
>CAYSQK010000028.1:362-1541 GCA_964433075.1 uncultured Dehalococcoidales bacterium | reverse complement strand
CGGTCGAAAGCCCGCTCGATGATGTTGGATTACTCTATAAGCTCGCCAGGAAAAACCATTCGTCATCTCTCTCGAAATGTCTGTGTGAGCTGGATGACCGGTTGTATGCTGAAACGGTGACGATGCCGGATGGGAAAACAGTCATATCGGATATCGGGGACAGGATTTCCTGGAACAGGAAACGGGTCGCGCAGGGTTACTGGAATGAATTGTCGTCGGAAGGAATGTTTTTCAGCTTGCTTACGTCCTTGGTATTCTATTGTGTGTGTGCGATAACCTGAAAAAAGTGACGTGCTACGCGAACGTTTTAATTCCTTTATCGTTTAAAGCGCGTTCAATCTCATTTCTGTAAGGCAGACTATCGGTATTCACGCCGTTGCCTACGGATAAAAGTTCGATACCTCTGACCTCACCATCTTCTGAAAAATCGATGATTCGTTCTGAATCAAGTTCTTGTGACCGGGAAATTTTTTTGTGTGATAAGTAGAGGTAAATCGCATCCGCTTCTTTGTCGTATGATACGGTTATTTTCATAATGTCACTCTCCAGACTGATACCACAATCCGGACTTCACCTTTTTGAAGTGCAGCTACGGATGTCTTATATCCGTTTTCTGTATAATCATATATTGTTTTTCCGCCGTCACCCGGACGACTAACCTGATAATATTGTAAACAATCTTTGACGTTTTGTATATGTATAGAGCGTTCTGACATTCGCTGTTGTGCATGGCGTGTAAGGACAATATGCATAGGTTACTTTTTCTGGAAAACCTGTTAAGTCGTATATTGAATATTTTTTCATGTATTTCATAAATTGTCAAATATTTCGGTTATTATTTGTATCGGATGAACCATTATTGAACCTTTTGGCAGGAAGTAACTTTGGTCAGGTGCGCCGGCTGCAAGGGTGAACAAATTTGTTGCGGCATCACCTAAAAAAAGGGTGGCAAACGCCACCCTTTGAATTGCACAACAAAACCCTTACAGTTCCAGGCTGCTTTCCCAGACACCGTGAATGTTGCAGTAGGAAACAGAGTACAGTGCTTTGAACCCATCCGCCGGAATAGTGAATCTGGCCGTCGGCGTGGTGTAGGTCGGAGCGAAATACGCTCTGCCGAGATCGATGACTTTATCATCTTTGGTGACCCCGAAAAGTTCGATCCAGTCGATGTGGTGC
>CAYSQK010000028.1:0-352 GCA_964433075.1 uncultured Dehalococcoidales bacterium | reverse complement strand
TTTTTTGTTTAAGTCTGCTCTATGCTACAGGTACTTGTTTTCCTTGTGTTTTTGTGCAATCGTCTCCGCCATTTTTTCGATTGCTTTGAAGTCATCGTCTTTCGGGAAACCTTTACATAACACAGGATCAATAATGTCGACCTTCAGATTGGGAATCATCCCCGCCAGCATATCGACGGTTTTTCCTCCCCAGCCGTAGGAACCGAGTATTGAAACAAACTTGATGTTCGGCCGCAGTACATTGGCGAGCAGTGTTGCGTACGCAACGAGCGGATGCGGCCCGGCATGAATCGTCGGCACACCGAGAACGATGGTTGCTGCATCCACCAGCGACATGGCCAGTTTCCCGATG
>CAYSQK010000027.1:0-13174 GCA_964433075.1 uncultured Dehalococcoidales bacterium | reverse complement strand
AGCCAAATCCATGACACTGCCTTTCTCATGAAAAGGAATGCTTGCAGCAATGAACAAATTATTGTAAGCTCTGGTTACCCCGGCATACCCCCTCCTTTTCAGTTCAGGCATGAGCCGGTGAATAACTCGGGGAGGATGGACGTTGGCAAAAAAACTCTATGATACTTTAATCAAACCTCTCGGCATGAAAAAACAGAAGATTCCGCCGGACAAAACCTACTCCGAAGCAAATTCCGGTCCGGCAACATCGAACGGTATCTGGATTGACGGGCGGAAAGGTCTCGAAGGGCTGAACTGCTCATTCGCCTGGGAATACCACGACGGCACCGGCGAATGGGACACCAGCCGGGCTTCTCATATGCACGGTTACCCGGAAATTCAGTTGTTCGTCGGGCTCGATACGGCAGCCATCAATTACCTCGGAGCAGACATCGAATACTGCCTGGGCGATGCAATGGAGGCTCATACCTTCAGCGAACCGACTGCCGTCATACTTCCGGCAGGTGTCCGACACGGACCGGTAACAACGAAGCGGATGTACAGCCCGAGAGGATTCGGCTGCTGCACCATCGCCCTGACACCGGGTCACAAAAAGTACCTTCCTGAAAAACCTGCCTCTCTGATGCGGAAAGGCACGACGTGGTCTCACCTGATAAAACCAGTCAAAGACAGCATCGTTATCGAGCGCCGGAAACAGATAAAAACCCGGACTGACGATACCAGGCCTGATACCGGAAGCCAGCTTGAAGCGATATCTAAAATAATGCTTGGTCCGGGCAATGCCGACCACCTGGTATGGATGGACGGCAATGATCTTGAAGAGCTCGGGGTATCCGTCGGCTGGGGATTCTTCTCACGTCCCGGGGTGTGGCATCGAGGTGCCGGAGCCCATATTCACCCGGCAGATGAAATACTGGTGTTTCTCGGTACCAGCCCTGACCGCGGCGATATTCTGGGGGCGGAAATCGAAATCGAACTCGGCAAGGAACATGAACTTCATCTCATTACAGAACCGTGCGCCGTTATTATTCCTGCAGGCCTGCCGCACGGGCCATTCATCACCCGATGGGTCGACCGGGCGTTTGCCTTCTTCTCCGTCGACCTGGTCGGTAAACCAGAAATAACCTTCATCGACTGAGTATCCTGATTCTTTTCACGGAGGAAAAATCATGAGCAAATATGACTATCTGTTGAAACCGCTCGAGACCGCGGCAATACCCGGCTCAGAAAAAGCGTTCCGGAATACCGGCAATGCCGATATCAACCGGTGGCTGAACGGCCGCGACCACCTCGAAGGCGTCAAGTTAAATTTTTCCTGGGGTTTTTACACCGGCCTGGGGGACTGGCACCCGGGCATGGATCCCCACGTGCACCCCTACCCCGAATGTCTCGTATTCGTCGGGCTCGACCCAGACCGTCCCGAGTATCTGGGAGCCGAACTTCAGTATTGCCTCGGAAAAGAGCTGGAGATTCACCGGTTCAGCAAACCGTCATGCGTCATCGCACCGGCAGGCTTTTCTCACTGTCCCTCGGTAACGCTCGATGTTAAAAATCCAATCGGTTACAGTTTCTTTATCATCTCACTCGGCGCTGAACCGGCCTCACGCTGGCTTGGCGACGGCATACCGGAAGAACGGGTACAGGCACCGGAGGCACCGCCTACCGATGCGAAACCGGCCATGAAATCATCTTTCGGCACGAAACAGGTACACGTTTCGAAAGAAACAGTATCCTTCGGTCATCTGTACGATACCCATATTAAGCCGATGGTACCGAACACGATTGCCGGCCACCGCCTGACACATGACCGGAAAGCGCTTTACGGTGAAATGGCAGCAGGTGAATGGAAACCGGGACCAGGGATAACGGAGAATGCTGTCTGGCTGTTCGGGCAGGACTTGCTCGGTATGAAATTGAATTTCTGCTGGGGAATCCACACTTCACCCGGTCTCTGGATGAGAGGACCGGACAAAGGCGCCCATGTTCACCCGTACGATGAAGTGATTGTCTTCGCGGGAACAGATCCTTCGGATATCGATTATCTAGGCGCCGAAATACAGATGGACATCGGGAAAGAGCATGAACGCCACGTCATCAATGTCCCGACTGCAGTGGTGATTCCGGCAGGAACGCCGCATAATCCAACGGTAACGCGGTGGGTCGACCGTCCGTTCGGCGTTCTCATGATGTCGCTCGGGCCCAATCATGAAACGCGGTACATAGACTGATTCACACAAAATAAACCATCATTTTTCAACCTTCAACCGGTTATTTCCGTTATACCGATAACGAGTATAATAACCGGTTTCGGTTTTCCACTCGTCCGGATACGTATTACGTCCGGGTTTTTCCATGGGGATGTGACTGTACTACTTTTTTTCGGAGGTCCGACCATGAACAACGTATCAGCCGTACTTTTTAGGTGTATCGTTATTGTTCTCGCATCAGCCGTGATTTCAGGTTTCAGCCTCGGCTGTTCTGAACAACCCTCCGACTCTCCTGACGTAACTGATTCGGATGAACTTCTCGAAGCACTTACCAGCGACCGACTGACCGATAACGAGCGGGAAAACCTTACCCGGCAGCTCCTCGAACAGTGCACCTTCTATCAGGGCAGAGTCACAATCTACGAAGACCAGAAATGGACATCCAGAGGCACCGACGGCTCATCCGGATACGGTGATTCCACGCTATCAACAGATGAAATTCTCGTTTATCACCCCGAGACGCAAAAAACTTATATCATTTCACGGTACATGTCCTGTTCGGGCTGGCACAGGATAACCGTAAACGACATGCACGGGAATTTCCTTCAATCTGCTGATGTCGTCCATTCGGGAGACCTGTACGAATACTACGGAACCGGATTCATCTGGCAGAAGAATCCCGAAAACACCATCGCTTCCGAACACCTGATAGAGAAATACACTCTCAATTTCGCCGCTAACCCCGTCAGGATGAATAACGATACCGGCTCATTCTATACGTATCCGCTTCCCCGTCAGATCGACTGGGTAACGTTCACATCGATAGCCGGTACCGAGCGTCGGGGCGGGATACGCATGTTTCCGCCTGATGAGAGTAAAAAAAATACTGACGTAACGACGGTACCGCTGGTGAGCGCTATCAGTGATACCAATACGTATAACTCGAGTGAAACATGGGTATATGAAGCGACCGACCGAATATGGACACCTTCAGGAAGAGTGTCCTATGACTACTACAAAATAAGCTACAGCGATGCAATGAGCGAAATCGAACGTCTCGAAGCAGAAGCATCGGTTTCAGGTTCCTTCAGTGAAATAGCTCAAAACCAGCCTCCAGCGTGGCAGGAAGCAGCTGCGACGGCAGACGAACTCGGCAGTATTGCGTCAACGATCGACGGCCTCAATGACATCTCGACACTGGTATTGCCCCAGGACATCAGAGACGCCGTCGAAGCAATGAATGCTGCCGAAGCTCTCGCCAATGAAAAAATCATCCGTGATTTAGTAGATAATGCGGGACCGGCTTCTGCCTCTGCCTCAACAGAAAACGACGTGGAATCAGCAGCGACCCGCAGTCTGGAAGGAGTCATTATCGAGAGCAGCAGCGAAGACGGAGCGGGCATACAGCAGAAAAACATCAAAGACAGTTTTACTGACGTCAAACCATACCTGACAGAGTTATACCGGGACTATGCCTCTGTTTCGCAGAAATTGCAGAACATTCTGGCGCAGGTCAGAGAAGACTACTCCGATGGGGCGTTATCGGTCGATACCATATCTGGACTGCTTGATGAATTCAGAGAACAGGTACAATACGCTGTCAAACTCAACGAAACGACCGAGACTATTCTTGCAGATGCGTGGGTAGTTCTGTACGGCCTGAATGACATGGGTGATGTCGACCCGGAAACGCGCTACGGCGAATTGAACCGGTTATTCTCTGTCTGGAAAGACACGTTCGAAATTGCGGCAAACACCGATATCGATATCATGCAGGGAGTCGAGACCCCGGCCGGATACCCGGACAACATCGTCCCGATTATCGATGGAGCGTTTATTGCAATTTCCGAGTGTATCCCCGGGGAGGACGGAGCACCGGACGGGTATGCCCTAACCTTGAAAACGAATACCGCAACCGATGAAGCAGCAACCTGGTACACCAATCTGCTGAAAAACGAACAGGATTTCAGCTCATTCTCCTATTCCGGCATGGCAACATTGTCAGGCGTGAAAAACGGGTACGAGTTTTCGGTCATGGTGATGGCAAACACTCTCGGCGGCAGCGAAAAAACCGTTATTCAAATCAGTCTGACTCCTTATGAATAATAAAAACAAAAAAAAGGAGACTATGCACGTGTTACGAAAAATCGGTATTGTCACTTTCATTCTGGTATTTACCATCGGGCTCATCGGCTGCGGAGGAGGTGAAACAGCAGTAACTCCCGATGCCGCAGAAGACTCACCTGTTCCTGTTTCCACGACTGCTTCGAATGACAGCACATTGCCGTCTTTCGATGATGAACCATCCGGAACCGTCGCCACATCATCCATCGATGACAACACGGGGATAACCCAGTCTGATAGCCTCGACATGAACGCATCTCTACCTTCTAACTACCCGCATGACGTCCTGCCGATTTACCCGGGCAGCACCGTTTCCCAGGTGATGGAAGTCGCAGGCAGTTTTACTGTCGTCGCTCACACAAATACCCCGTACTCTGATGTTATCTCTTTCTATGACACAGTCCTGAAAAATGCAAACAAATTCAGTGAAACCGTTGAAGACACCGCCCTGACTTCGTATGGACAAAAGGACGGGTATGTTTACAATATTGATATCAGTAAATGCGACGATTATGAAGACTTTTCAACCCAGATTTGGGTTGTCCAGTTAAGTCCTTTACCGTAGAGGCTCATCCCCAAAAATATTTTGATAAAGGAGATTGAATTGAGCGAACAAAACCCTAACACAAGTACCGGACTTCAGGAAAATATTGCAGGTCTTCTCTGTTATCTGATAGTCTGGATTACCGGCATCATCTTTCTGATTATCGAGAAAGACAACAAGTTCGTCAGGTTCCACGCATGGCAATCAATCATCGTTTTCGGTGCCTTGACCTTAATCAGCATCATTTTCGGATTCATACCGGTCATCGGCACTATTATCAGCTGGCTGGCAGGCGTCCTGATGTTCGTCTTGTGGATTGTCCTGATGTACAAAGCGTATAAAGGCGAATTATACAAACTGCCCATCGCCGGTGTAATCGCCGAGAAACAAACCCACAAAGCAGGATAAAAACGGAAACAGAACGAAGGAAGGGCATCCGGTATACCGGATGCCCTTTTTCTTGAAGATAATGTTCGATTTGGTCTCTTTGATTATCCTCAGAACAGACCAACAGGAAATCCGCCGCCGATATATAGTACAATGGATAGGTCAAACGTGTTTCCCGTGGAACAACCACTGACCGAAAGAGGTGCCGGACCGCGCCGGAAGCACCGTTTTTCAGACAGGAAACGAAGTCAGTATCGTGAAAATAATCGAAGTTCTGCAACGAACATTCAGTTCATTCAGCGTTCCTGCGTACCGAATGTATTTTTTCGGGATGATCGGGCAGTGGAGTTCCTTCAGCATGGAACAGGTTGCCCGTTCCTACCTCGTTTATGAAATTACCGGTTCAAAAACAATGCTGGGCATCATTGGCCTCTCCGGAGCACTGCCGATGCTGGCATTGTCACTTTTCGGGGGAGCGGTTGCCGACAGGTTCCCGAAGAAGTACCTGATACAGCTGAGCCAGATAGGCATGACGCTCGTCTTCCTCGGGTATGGCATTACGGTTAACATCGGGTACCTTACCGAAGCCCATCCTGAATCGTGGTGGGTACTGGTAGTCGGCGGGCTTATCATGGGCGCAATCATCGCCCTGGCGATGCCGGCGCGGGGAGCGGTCATTCCAGAGATAGTCAACCGCGAAAAACTGATGAACGCCATCGCTTTGAACACCATGGGCATGAGCTTTTTCCAGCTTGCCGGCCCGGCGATAGCCGGTTATGTCATCGCAGGTTTCGGTTACGCCAGCATATTCTATCTGATGGCGGGACTCAACGCTGCCGCTATCATTTTTACCACCTTCCTGCCAAAAACTCTTCCGGTGGAAGCCGTAAGGAAAAACGTTATGGGAGAAATCAAGAAGGGGGTACAGTACATCGCCCACAACCGGCTGATAGCGTTCATTCTTTTATTCATGATAGCTGCCGTCCTGCTGGCAATGCCGTTTCAGATGCTGATGCCGGTTTTCGCTAAAGATATTCTCCAGATCGGAGTCGAGGGACAGGGAACATTGATGAGTCTGTCAGGAGTGGGGGCAATTGCTGCCTCGCTGGTACTGGCATCAATCAAGTCAAGAAGGCGCGGGCTTACCCTGCTGATTTCCAACATCATCATGGGCCTGGGATTAATTGTCTTTGCTTTTTCAGTCTCTCTGCCGCTTTCGATGATAATGATGGTCATGGTCGGAATCGGCCGTATCGGCGGTAATACCGTCGGGAACGCCCTGCTTCAGACACACACCGACCCCGAATACCTCGGCAGGGTGATGAGTATCATGATGCTCAATTTCGGGCTCAGTGGGTTAGGAACATTTTTTGCCAGCATACTGGCAGAAACTATCAGCGCTCCCGTTGCCATCGGCGGACTCGCTACTGCCCTGGTCGTCCTGTCTTTCGGGGCCATTTTCTTCGTGCCGATGATACGGAAACTGGAATAACACGGGAACAAAGAACAGCATCAGCGCCGACAACCAATCCGACTTAAAATAAACTGATGGTGGCAGGAAAATTACCGGCTTCCTGCCATTTTTCGATTCAACTAAAAAATAACAGACAAAAATGGTCGGAAATAGTTTATTTTTCCTGACGATAGCTATATAATCAGTAAAGCCTTTAAAAAACCTTAAAAAAGAAAGGAGACAGAAATGACGAAGACGTATAAATGTCTGAATCCGCTGGGTATTCAGAAGCCGGTGGCACTCAAACCGCTGGCGAAACCGCTGGATACCATCAAAGGCAAAACTATCTACCTCTGCATCAATGCCGGAGGCGACCAGGACATCACCATCCCCCTCCTGAAGAAACTCCCGGCGGAGTACCCGGACACGAACTGGAAAATCAAGAGGCAGTTCGGCTTCAGTGCCGAATTGACCGCAGAAGAAAGAAAGGGATGTGACGCGGTTATTGCCGGCGTCATCTGGTGACATGGCGCCATATGGGAACAGTTGTTCCAGGTAGCTGATGTTGAAAAAGCCGGAATCCCCATCGTTTCACTTATTTATGAAGACCAGTCGGAATGTTTCCGGCAGGCAGCTCTCCTCGAAGGTGAACCTCACCTCAGGTATGTTGCTGTCTCAAGAACCATTCAGGGGCCGGAAGATGTCAACAGATTCCTCCCCGAGGTCTTCCGCCAGTTGACCAGACCGTTAACGGCAGAAGAGCAGAAAACAGGTTCATACACTATCAATCAGGACAGAATTCTCTTCGAAGGCACCCTCGAAGATGCCGAAAAAATCTACATGGCAACCGACCGGTACCCCAAGCTCAGGAATGCTCCGATTGCCCGGTACACAGATGGTCTGCCCGTAGTTATTCCAACCGAAGAAAAAGTGGCAGCAATGCTGAAAGGCACCAGCCATAAACCGGATGAACTCGTCCGATATCAATCCGACCACGGAGGATTCGCATTCCAGAGAGAAGGCAAGAAACGAATGAAGGGCGACCCGGTACTTTTCAGGCCGGTCGACCGAACAGCCACTGTCGAACAGGTTGCTGTCAATGCTGTCATGGCCGGCTGCACTCCGGAAATGTTCCCGGTTGTCCTGGCGATTGCTGAAGCCGGCAGCACCGGCGGCGGTGACGGACGCGGCAGCGTCGGTTTCGTCATTTCCGGCCCGATTGCCAAGGAAATCGGCATGAACTTCGATGTCGGACTGATGGGCCCCGGCAATCCGGCAAACAGGGCACTGGCCCGCGCCGGTGAGCTGATGTGGCGCAACTTCGGCGGCAATATCCCGAACGTCACCAACTGCGGCGTTATGGGAGCCCCGCTCTTCAACGCACTTCCGGAAGACCTCGATTCGATTCCTGAAGGATGGAAGAGCCTTAGCGAAGAATATGACTTCAAGAGGACCGATAATATTCTCTACACGTTTAATTTCGGCCGCGGGGGTTCAACGAACATCCACCGCACCGAATTCTCACCCGGCGGTTACCGTGCCTTCGTCAAGAGCGGCCACGGCGGCATCGCCCGGAGACTCGGCGTCAAGGGCGTCCCTGGACCGAAGAACTGGCTCCAGTACCTGATACCCGGCATCTGGCATGACCGTGAAGGAGGCATCACCTTCTTCATGCTGCCGCAAATGGCCTGGGCACTGAAAGAAGCCGGCTTCAAGAGCAAGGATGAAGTGTATGAATGGATATACAAAGCCAGCTTCACATCGCTCGGTAATTACCGGACGCATTCATGGGTCGATGTCAATACCAACTCATGGCAGGGCATCGAACCGACCTCAGGCAAACCGTACAAAGAACTGCCCGACGATTACAAGGTATCCTTCGTCAAAGATCCGTACGAAAGCTGCATCATTGTCACCGGCAGCGGCGAGGAATATCCCCAGTGGGTCGGTGCCCGCAGACCCGGCACGGATCCTGTTTACAATATCGACGCGTGGCGGTAAGCAAACCGGTTTAAAATGCGTTACAATGGGGTACGGAAATCCGTACCCCATTCCTGTTAATACGATACGAAGGAGAAAATATGACGAAAACGTATAAATGTCTGAATCCGCTGGGTATTCAGAAGCCGGTGGCACTCAAACCGCTGGCGAAACCGCTGGATACCATCAAAGGCAAAACTATCTACCTCTGCATCAATGCCGGAGGCGACCAGGACATCACCATCCCCCTCCTGAAGAAACTCCCGGCGGAGTACCCGGACACGAACTGGAAAATCAAGAGGCAGTTCGGCTTCAGTGCCGAATTGACCGCAGAAGAAAGAAAGGGATGTGACGCGGTTATTGCCGGCGTCATCTGGTGACATGGCGCCATATGGGAACAGTTGTTCCAGGTAGCTGATGTTGAAAAAGCCGGAATCCCCATCGTTTCACTTATTTATGAAGACCAGTCGGAATGTTTCCGGCAGGCAGCTCTCCTCGAAGGTGAACCTCACCTCAGGTATGTTGCTGTCTCAAGAACCATTCAGGGGCCGGAAGATGTCAACAGATTCCTCCCCGAGGTCTTCCGCCAGTTGACCAGACCGTTAACGGCAGAAGAGCAGAAAACCGGTTCATACACTATCAATCAGGACAGAATTCTCTTCGAAGGCACCCTTGAAGAGGCTGAAAAAGTCTACATGGCAACCGACCGGTACCCGGCAATCCACGACGCCCCTATCGCCCGGTACACAGACGGCCTGCCGGTCATCATTCCCACCGAAGAAAAGGTGGCGGCGATGCTAAAAGGGACGAGTCATAAACCGGATGAAATCATTGCTCTACAAACAGATCAGGGCTCGCCTGTGTTCCAGACACAAGGCGGCTGGGAGATACCGAAAGGTACTCCGGTTAAATTCAGGCCGGTCGATCGGACCGCCACCGTGGAACAGGTTGCTGTCAATGCCGTCATGGCCGGCTGCACCCCGGAAATGTTCCCGGTTGTCCTTGCTATCGCCGAATCCGGCGGCGGCGGAGGACCGGATGGTCGCGGCAGTGTCATGCTCTGTGTCAGTGGTCCGATCGCTAAAGAAATCGGCATGAATTTCGATGTCGGCCTGCTCGGCCCCGGCAATCCGGCGAACAGGTCACTGGCTCGCGCCAGCGAACTGATGTGGCGCAACTTCGGCGGCAACATCCCAAACGTCACCAACTGCGGCGTTATGGGAGCCCCGCTCCTCAACGTCTTTCCGGAAAACCTCGATTTACTGCCTCCGGGATGGAAGGGACTCAATGAGGAGTACGATTATCGGAAAAACGATAGCGTTCTCTTTACCATGAACTTTGGCCGGGGCGGGTCAACCGCTATCCGCCGAACCGAATTCTCACCCGGCGGGTACCGGGCATTCATCAAGAGCGGGCACGGCGGCATTGCCAGACGCCTCGGAGTCAAGGGAGTACCGGGACCGAAGAACTGGCTGAAATACATGATTCCCGGTATCTGGCACGATAGAGAAGGCGGCATCACGTTCCTGATGCTGCCGCAGATGGCACAGGCATTATACGACTGTGGATTCAAGTCTAAAGACGAAGTGTACGAATGGATTTACCGGGAAAGCTTCACCACGCTCGGCAATTACCGGACACATTCGTGGGTCGATGTTACCACCAACTCATGGCAGGGCATCGAACCGACCTCAGGCAAACCGTACAAGGAACTGCCGGACGACTACCAGGTCTCTTTTGTCAATGATCCCTATGAGAGCTGTATCATCGTTACCGGCAGCGGCGAGGAATATCCTCAGTGGATTGGCGCCCGCAAACCGGGGTATACCAGCGTCTTTAACATCGACGCCTGGCGATAAACAGGGAATCCCGCTATCAAGAGGGTGAGAATTGTCTCACCCTCTTTTTTTGCCGTGCCCCGGGACTTTACACGAAGGAGAAAAAAACGGCACAATGAAAATGGTAAATACTCATGGCATTCATATGCTATGAACAGCGGAGAAACAGCATTGAAAAAGCCTGTAATCAAAATCCTGGCCTGTGCAGTCGTTTCCGAAGAGATACGTCCGCTTTTACCGGAAGGCATCGATTTCGAGAAGCTGGACTTCGGTCTGCACCAGACGCCGGAGAATCTTCACAAGGAGCTTCAAAAGCGTATCGACGAATCTCCCGACTATAATTACATTGTCCTCGGGTACGGCATGTGCGGTATGGCAACGGTTGGGTTGTACTCGAATACCGCCACTCTAGTCATACCGAAAGTTGACGATTGTATTTCCATATTTCTCGGCTCGAGGGACACGTACGAAAAGAGGCAGCACGAGTTCCCCGGTTCCTATTTCCTGACCAGAGGGTGGCTGGACGGATTCGAAGAAGGACAAATTAACGAACTCAGCCCTATCACCGAAATAATGAAGCAGCTCACCGAAAAATACGGAGTCGAACGAGCCCGCCGGATTTTTTCCGTCTATCAGGACCGGGCGGTGCTCCAGAACTATAAAAGGATGGTTTTCATTTCGACTACTGATGGTAATGACCTTGAACAATACCGGGAAAAAGGACGCGAACGAGCCGAAAGACTCAACCTTACCTATGAAGAAGTAAAAGGAACCGATTCATTCCTGAAAAAACTGGTGAGCGGCGACTGGGACAGTGATTTCGTCGTCGTTCCCCCCGGACGTCCGGTTAACTTCGACGACTTCAAATTATTATGATATTTTTACAAAAACTTTGCTTTCTTTCCGGATATGTCTATACTGTGTGTAGTTGAATAATGGGAGGTACTGGAACAATGGGAGCAGAAAACTGGACCCTCCTTCATGTGGGACTCTCGGTAAAAAACATGGACGAGGCAGTAAAGTATTTCAGATCACTGGGCGGAACGACTGATGATTCACCCGGGCACATTCTGGACAGCGCCAATATCAAAGGGCTGAAAACCTATGATAAAGAGGATGCCCCGCCCTGGAAGATAAAATTGAAGATGCTTAATCTGGGGCCGCTGACATTCGAATTGACCGAACCGGTCGAAGGTGATAATTTTAACAAGACCTATATGGATGAACACGGCGAAGGAGCCAACCACGTTGCCTACATCGTCGACGATCTCGATAAAGAGGTTGCCGAACTGAAAGCAAAGGGGGTGCCGGTCATGTACCACGCCAGCGGCATCTATGCCTATCTCGATACCCGGAAAGTCGGCGGCGTGGTCGTTGAACTGATGCAGAAACGGGACATGCCTCCGCCTGCTAAATAGAAAAACCTGAAACATTCGATTCTTTTCTTTCAGGAGGATTGTTATGGTAATACTTGGCACAATCGTCGGCATTATTCTCCTGTTTGCCGGCGGTGTCGGTCTGACCATCACCTTTATTAACTACGATGTGGTCAGTTTACCCTGGATAGAAGGGTTGCTCACCTATGGTGTGTTCGCCCTGCTCGGTCTGGCAGTCATTGCCCTGCTTCTGATGATGCCGCACGATGACTGATCAATCCGTCAGACAACAAAAAAGCGGGGGCTTTTTAGCCCCCGCTTTTCATTTCAGGACAGTCACGCGGGTGTAAAGTCGATAGAACTGTCGATACGCTCACAGATACCAGCCATGAGCTTTGCAGTGTTTTCGATATCCTTCAGGTCCATTATTTCGTTCGGCGTGTGCATATAGCGCAGCGGCACGGACAGAAGGCCGGCAGCAACACCCGAACGGCTGAGCTGTATGACATTGGCATCAGTACCAGTACCGCCGGGAGCGGCAACTATCTGGTACGGAATCTTCATCTCTTTTGCTGTCTTTACCATCAAACCAAACACGACCGGATTGATATTCGCTCCCCGGGTGATTTTCGGGCCGCCGCCTAGTTTGATGTCCCCGACTTTCTTCTTATCGGCGGAGGGATAATCAGTTGCATGGCCGACATCAGTAGCTATTCCGACAAGAGGATCAACACCGAAAGCGCTTGTCTGAGCACCACGAAGGCCAATCTCTTCCTGAACAGTTGAAACGCCGACATCCGCCGCTTTAAGCTTCGTCTTCGATAAAATTCGTAACGCCTCAGCGACGATAAATACCCCCATCTTATTATCGAAACTTCGGGCGGCACAGAGTGTCCCCCGAAGTTTCTGAAGTTCCTGCTGATATGTAACGCAATCGCCGATAGAAACAACTGATTCGGCATCTTTTTTGTCTTTTGCACCGATATCAATCCAGAGATCATCAAGTTTCGGCATTTTCGTTCGCTCATCGGCATCGAGCAGGTGAATCGCTTTTCTCCCGAGAACTCCCGGGACCGGACCGCCAGATGTATGCACCGTTACCCGCTGCCCTACCGTCACGACAGTATCATGACCACCTATAGAGCCAAAATAGAGCATGCCTTCGTCACTGATGTAGCGAATCTGAAACCCGATTTCATCGGCATGGCCAGCGAGCATGATTTTCGGCGAACCACCAGGATTGACGGTTGCGAAAACATTACCCA
>CAYSQK010000026.1:5435-13251 GCA_964433075.1 uncultured Dehalococcoidales bacterium | reverse complement strand
GTTCACAGAACGAAGTCTCTATGAGAACGGGCAGTTCGACAAGGTAACGAAGATACTGACCGAAAAAGGCTACATGGAGCAGAAAGAAGGAGCGACCTGGTTCGTTTCCACGAAACTCGGTGAAGACAAGGATAACGTTATCATTCGCAGCAACGGCATGCCGACCTATTTCGCCACCGATATCGCCTACCACTACAACAAGTTCATCGAACGCGGCTTTGACCGGGTTATTGATGTCTGGGGAGCCGACCACCAGGGGCATATCCAGCGCCTTAAAGCGGCTGTTGAAGCTCTCGGCGGCAGTGGCGATGCCCTTGAGATTATCATCCACCAGCTTGTCATGCTCAAACGGGGCGGTGAAGTGGTGCGGATTTCAAAACGGAGCGGAGATATCATTACCCTTCGGGAAGTTATCGATGAAGTCGGTACCGACGCCTGCCGGTTCTTCTTCCTTGCCCGCTCGGCGAACAGCCAGATGGAATTCGACCTTGACCTGGCCAAGAAAGAATCATCCGATAATCCCGTCTTCTACGTCCAGTACGCCCATGCGAGGATTTTCAGCATTCTCCGCCTCGCAAATGAGAAAGGTATCGCCTATGCAGACGGCGATACGTCACTGCTCACTTCGGAACCTGAACTGACCCTGATTCGGAAGCTGATGCAGCTTCCTGAACTGATTGAAATGGCCTCTCGAACCCTCGAACCCCACCATCTCACCTACTATGCCCAGGACCTGGCAACGGTGTTCCACAGCTTCTACAAACTCTGCCGGGTTGTCGATGAGGATAACGAATCGATGACGAAAGCCCGCCTGAAGCTCGTCGAAGCCGCAAAAATCGTCCTCGCCCGAACCCTCCGCCTCATGGGCATGACGGCACCCGAAACGATGTAGGTGGGAACCTGATTATCGGGATGCATGAAGATTATCAGAAGATATGTATTTCACCCTCACCTTCGCCTCTCCCGTCAAGGGAGAGGGAAGATAGTAATTATGTATAAATATACATCTATTCTTTTTCTCTCTCCCCTTGCGGGAGAGAGGTAAGTGTAGGATAGTGTTTTCTTAATCCTCCCTGTCACCCATTACCGGTGCAGTCCCTCGAATCCAGCCCCTTCTCTTTTTTATACGCCTGAGATGTCTCGACGTATATCTTCGGGCTGTTCTCCGACCACCACATCTGGGCTTCGGATATCTGCCCCTTGATTTTCCCCGGCACACCGACCACGAATGACTTTTCCGGGATAATCATCTTTTCCGTCGCGATGCAGCCGGCTGCCAGGATTGCGTAGTCGCCGATTTCGACATCGTGGAGTATTGTCGCCCCGATACCCACCAGCACGTAATTGCCGATAGATTTACCGTTCGATATCGCTCCGTGCCCGAAAACAACGTTGCTGCCGATGGTCACATCCTGGAACCAGGGAACTTTCGGGCTGCCGGAGTGAATGACGCAGTTATCCTCGATGGCGGTATTGTCGCCGATGGTTATCTTCCCCATGTCGCCGCGAATGACCGCCCCCGGCCAGACGCTCGAATTCTCTCCGATTTCGACATCCCCGATGATGTATGCCGTCTCGCTGATGAAAGCGGATGCGGCGATTTTCGGCGTTTTACCGTTGAAACTGCGTATCATGTCTCATTGTCCTTCCGGTCTGATTCTACCAGCCTCTATCACGGACGGTCAAACCGGATAACCTGGATTATCCGTTCCTTCAACTACTCGTTACTAATTACTCAATACTCACTACTCTATATGACGGGCTTCACGTATAACGCTTGACGTTTAACGCATCGAGTTATAGAATAGATTCTGTGATAAAGAGTTTTAAAGACGAAAAAACTCGAACGATATTTCAACGCCGGTTTTCTCCTGAATTACCGCCGTCGATGCACCAGGTTGCTCTTCGGAAACTGCGAATGCTGCATAATGCTGAAAACATAAATGATGTGCGGGTTCCTCCGGGCAATCGCCTTGAAAAATTGTCAGGCCGGAGAGCCGGACAATACAGTATGAGAATCAATGAAAAATGGCGTATCTGTTTTGAATGGTCGGAAGGTAACGCGTATAACGTTGAAATAGTCGATTATCATTAAGAGGTGTGATTATGGATACTAAACTGAATCCGGTTCATCCCGGTGAAGTGCTGTTTGAAGAATTTCTCAAGCCGATGGGCCTTAGTCAGAATCGGCTGGCAATAAGCATCAGTGTTCCGGCGCGCCGTATCAATGAAATAGTCCTTGGTAAACGGAGCATCACAGCTGATACGGCGTTAAGGCTGGCCAGGTATTTCGGCACATCGGCAAAATTCTGGCTGGGGATGCAAATGGATTATGACCTCGATATGGCGGAAGACGGACTTGGTGAGCGGCTTGAGCGCGAAGTAACATCAGGCATATCTGCTTAGAAATTTGTGAGAAATCACATCTGACTCTCCTTTGTCGTTAGATTCCGATTTTCCTTATTCAGTGATTTTGAAATGTAATATCGGGACAATCTCGACAAATCGTCCAAGCCATCCCGTGCGACGACACGGGATCCAGCCTCCTTGCTCTTTGATTGTCTTATTACTCACCAAACTACCAATTACATAGACTCCCCTCCGCTATTTCCGCCCGAAAACAATAAGCATGAATAAAAGAAATTCTATAGAACTGATAAGGAACTAACCAAGCACTTGTACAACTATTACAGTAAAATCATCTGGATGTCTGATAACTTGTGGGTACTATGTCCATGTTCTGACGATGGTGCGATAATCATATCAGGTAAATAATCTTTATCACCCTCAAGTATAAGAATCATTTTCTTTCCTGTTTTTTTCAAATTTCATAAGGTTCCCGAAATAAAAAACAGGGAGGAGTAGAATAAGCATTGCTACCCCACCAATATGGTAAATCATCCGAATGCCTGCAGCGTCTGCAATCACCCCGAGAACAATTAAACCTATTGGAATCATTGATGCATTAATCGAACCTAAAACAGTAAACACCCTCCCCTGGAGGTTTTGTGGAACCGTCGATTGTAAAATAGCATCCACGGATGCATCGGCAGTCGCAATAGCAAACCCTGCTATAAACCAAAGGGATAATCCCATAAAGAAAAGATTTTCGGTTGTGAAACCGAATAAAAAATAGGCGATACAATAGATTATGAAACCAAAAAGAACGGTAATAATCTGTCTTTTGAACCCTCCCCATACTCCGAGGATAAGTCCTCCTGAGACAACACCTGATCCAAAAGCTGTCGCTAACCATCCAAGTTTTAATACACTGCCATCCAATAGACTTGTAACGAATACCGGTAATAGCATCTCTCCAGGAATCGCGAAAAAATTCAACACCCCGACGAGTATAGTCAATAAGAATAAAGCTTTCCACGATACGATATAATGAATTCCCTGTAACATGTCACCAATAATATTCAATTTCTGTGTTGATGATGTCTGTACCGGTTGCGGTATTGTAAGAAAGACTAAAATGACAATTGCAACTATTGCGGTGATAATATCCACTGATAGTACCCAATGCATGGGCAATGATTCGAGGAGAAGGGCTCCTAAAAGAGGGCTGATTACATCCATCACACCACTAAATGAAATGTAAAGACCATTAGCTCTTACGAGTTGATTTTCCGGTACAATCATTGGAATGGTGGTTCTAAAAGCCGGTCTCTGGAACCTTGCACTTAAAGCTCTACAAAACAATACGACATAAACGTGCCAAACTTGAATTGTATTTGTATAAAACAACACTATTAGCAATATCGTCAGCAGCATTGTGATAAGGTCAGAACAAATAATTATCTTTTTCCGGTTCCATCGGTCGATGAACGGTCCGACAAATGGTCCAAGAAAAATTCTGGGAAGAATATTCATCATCATCGCTGTAGAGAAAATAGTAGCAGAACCTGTTTCCTTAGCTAAATACCAGGCTAAAGAAAACCCTACAACAGTGCTACCAAGTAAAGAAAACGACTGAGTGCTCCAAAGAACAAAGAATTTTTTCAAGAAAATCCCCCTTGTAGGGACAAATAATTCCGGTTAACAGGCAGCTCAAGTTTTGCACAGTATAGTTATTCATAGATTCACTGTCAAGACTTGTACACTGTTGAAAACTCATGAGGTATAGACTTAAGTCATCTGTCAGATGGCTCCGGTAAGGTATCCGGTTTTTCAGTCAGTTCCTCACCTCAAAGCTTTTTTCTTTTACTTGTCGCTCTCATCCTACCTTCGTGTACGGTTCAATAAAATTCATCCGGCGAACCCAACATTAACAATCCTTGATCACTCAAAATGTGTCATTAACAAAACAAATCCGTCATTATCGGCATACCTTGTATCATCGGAGTGTAATCCAAAAGGTACGCCAATCTCTATACCCCTGATAGCTGACAGTGTGTTTCGTTTCTTTCTCAGGGTGAATATCCTCTTGTGTGTTATAATAAGGCCAGAATTGGTAACCGCAAACCCACCGGTATTTGGCTGAGATGGTAAGATGGAATGTTGTCATGTTATAAATCCTGCCTGCCCGGTATACAAGGAGGTAAATAATGAAATATAAGGTTGTCCTAGAACCACAGGAAGAGGGAGGTTATACCGTGTATGTTCCGGGTTTACCGGGATGTGTATCACAGGGAGAAACCACTGAGGAAGCCGTGTCCAATATCAGAGAAGCCATAGAACTTTATCTGGACAGCCTGAAAGAACGCGGACTCCCTTTGCCTCAGATTGAGGAGCGAGAGGTTGCAGTGTGAGTCGAATGTCCGGTCTCTCCTGGCAACAGGTCACCAGGGCTCTCACCCGAACGGGGTTTGTTTTTGATAGACAGAAAGGCAGCCATATGGTCTACTTTCATCATGAAACTAACCGGACAGTGATAGTCCCCAGACACCGGATAGTAAAAGCAGGAACCCTCAGGGAAATATTAAGAGAAGCAGATCTTAGTCGGGAAGAGTTTCAAAAGTTACTAAAATAACTGGTTTAGATCCTGGTTTTATTGTTGTTTAGCAATCATGAGTTTTCTTCATCTTTAACTCCAGTAATCCTGTCTGTTGTCTTATTCATTGTCACATGATTGCTACCACGTACTATTCAGCCCTCTCATTCTGGCCTTCTCCCTTCTGCTGTCAGAATTGTCACTCAATCACAATATCCAGCCCGTTGAGGAGTGAGAGCGCTTCCGGCAGCGAAAACCGTGTCTTCTTGAACGTGTTATTGTTGACAAATCCTCTAATGCTCCATATAATGAGCATATACTCTAAAATTGGAGCAATGAGATGCTGTATACTCACACGGTAGCAACAAATACGCAGAAAGTCCTGTACTATTTCGTGAAATTCTCAGACCAGGAATTTCATGAACGGGAACTGGTACGCCGGCTTGGTATTCCTGCCGGATCGGCGAACCGGGCGCTGAATGAACTCTACGCATCGGCCGTGATAAGGCGACGGCAAGCCGGTAAGATGTTTTTTTACTCATTCGATACGGATATTCCAATAATCACTGAGATAAAAAAAATCGCGAATTTCACCCTGCTCGAGCCTCTCATTGAAACATTGAAGCCTTTGACGAATCGTATTATTCTGTACGGAAGCTGCGCTCTCGGTACGGATACATCCGGGAGTGATATCGATTTGTTCATCGTCACGAATGACCGGCTGGGAGTGCTGGAAAGAATCGACAACTTTCATTTTCCGAAAGGATACGAAGACATTCAAATCCAATCGGTAATAAGAACGCCGGTAGAGCTGCTGGAAAGCGGAGAATCGGATCAGGTGTACCTCGAAGAAGTAGAAAGAGGTATTACATTGTCTGAAAGGATAATCGATGGATAAAGACTTCGAAACTTGTCTGAAAAAAGGCAAACTGATAATGTTTCCTCAGGGTAAAAACCTGGTAAGAAAAGAACTCGACGAAGCTCAGAATGATATCTTCGATGCCAAAACCGGGTATGAAATGAATCGGTATAAATGGTCGACTATTCAGGCATACTATGCCATGTTTCATGCCGCGAAAGCTCTGGTCTACTCTGAAGGGTATCGTGAAAAGAGCCATCGCTGCCTTGTGACAGGCTTAAGTGAGTTATTCGTGAAAACGAAACGGCTGGATGTAAAAGCGGTGCGTGATTTTCTCAATGCCATGAATCTCCGTGAAGCTGCCGATTATGAATCAACCTTTTCAGAAGCCGGTGCCGGTGCTGTCATCGTATCAGCAGAAAAGTTTATTGAAAAAGCTGTCGCTATTCTAGATATTGAGAAGTAGTTATCACCCGAAATATTCGTGAAAGACTGTCACTCGATTATGATATCGAGCCCGTTGAGGAGTGAGAGCGCTTCCGGCAGCGAAAACCGCGTTTTCTTGAACGTGTTGTTGTTGACGTCGATTGCATAATTGACGGCTCCGGTGAAATCGGCATCCGTCAGATTCGTCTTGTAAAAGATGGCATTTTCGAAATCGGTATGCCTGAAATTCGCCCCGGTGAGGTTGGTTTCGATGAAATCAACTTCCTTCGCTTCACATTTCCGAATGACGAGTCCGGTCAGATTCCTGAACCTGAAGTTCGAATAATTAATCATACAGTCGGTGAATCTGTTTTCCTTGAAAACGATTGCTCTTGTCCAGTCGATGCCGATTGCCTTGCAGTCGGTAAATGTCACATCATGAAACTCGCTGTTCATCGGGATGATGTTGCTGAGGTCGCAGTTCTTGAACGTGCAGTGCCGAAAACGGCATTTCTCGAAACGGCACCCGGAAAAGGTGCCTTCCGTGAACGTGCATTCGTCGAACGTCTTCTCCCGCATGGTCTCCCCGTTCAGATTGACCTTGGCGAAGAGTTCCCCGGTATATGTCTGCATTTCGAAGTTCATATCGTTAGTATACTCCTTTTCTTGCCCGGTGGGCACCCGTATGGTACACTCTCAAATGAGGAGTGTTATCGTATGAAGAAGAGAGTCTTTTCCGGCATCCAGCCGACCGGTGAAATCCATATCGGCAACTATCTCGGCGCCACCCGTCACTGGGCTGCCCGGCAGGACAATTTCGATAATGTCTTCTGCGTTGTTGACCTCCATGCCATCACTATTCCGCCCGACCCGGCCGTGCTGAAGAGGAAAATCCGCGAACTATTCGCCCTCCTCATTGCCATCGGTATCGACCCGAAACGGTCGATTCTCTTCGTGCAGTCGCACGTCCCTGCTCATTCCGAACTGGCCTGGATTCTCAACTGCTTCATCCCAATGGGCTGGATGGAGCGCATGACCCAGTTCAAGGAAAAATCCGCCAGACAGCAGAAAGAAAGGGTCAGCACCGGACTCTTCGATTACCCGGCCCTCATGGCCGCCGATATTCTTCTCTATGATACCGATGAAGTGCCGGTCGGTGAAGACCAGAAACAGCACGTTGAACTGACGAGAGATATCGCTCTGCGCTTCAACAATATCTACGGCGACACCTTCGTCGTTCCTGAGCCGGTTATTCCTCCCGTCGGTGCCCGTATCATGGGGCTCGATGACCCGACGAAGAAAATGAGCAAGAGCGAATCGGGCTCGAACCATGCCGTCAGCCTGCTCGACCCCCCGGACGTCATCCGGAACAAGGTGAAGCGGGCGACAACCGATTCCCTGCGGGATATCGTCTTCGATGTAACCCGCCCCGGTCTCTATAACCTGCTCGTGATTTACGAACTTTTCTCCGGTATGAGCCGTCAGGCGATTACCGACCATTTTTCCGGTAAGGGCTACGGCGACCTTAAAAAGGAACTTGCCGAAGTCTTCATCGAGGGTCTTGCCCCTGTCCGCAACAAGTATGCCGATTTGAC
>CAYSQK010000026.1:0-5425 GCA_964433075.1 uncultured Dehalococcoidales bacterium | reverse complement strand
ATTGACGGCAGAACCGGGTTACCTCGAGTCGCTGATGGCGGAAGGAGCGGCGAAAGCCTGTCCGATTGCCGAAAAAACCCTGACGCGCGTCAGGGAAAAGATTGGGCTCGGGTAACCACAGAATCATCGAAATCTGATGTAAGGGTGTAACGACATGGAAATCATTCCGGCTGTAGATATTCGCGGCGGCCTGTGTGTCCGCCTTTATCAGGGCGATTATGCGAACGAAACCGTTTTCGACGAAGACCCCGTTCAGGTTGCCCTTCGCTGGCAGTCTCTCGGGGCGACCCGCCTGCATATCGTCGATCTCGACGGCGCTGCCGAAGGCAAACCGGGCAACATGGATATCATCCGCGATATCGCTGTTGCCATGATGGTTCCTACCCAGCTCGGCGGCGGCATTCGCAGCATGAATACCGTTCGCGAACTGCTCGGCGCCGGTATCGAACGGGTTATCCTGGGCACAGCCGCTGTCGAAGATACCTCCTTTGTCAAGGAAGTCTGCCGCACCTACGCCGGTTCTGTCATCGTCAGCATCGATACCCGCGACGGCCTGGTATCGACCCGCGGCTGGACGCAGGACACAAAAATCACCGGTGTCGAATTTGCCCTGTCCATGGCGAAACTTGGCGTGAAACGGTTTATCTATACGGATATCGTTCGCGACGGTACCCTCACCGAGCCGAATTTCAGCGGTATCTCCGAACTGATAGAGAAAACCGGACTTCCCGTCATCGCCGCCGGAGGGGTGTCCACCATTCAGCACCTCATCATGCTGAAAAAACTCGGCGCTGAAGGGGCTATCATCGGCAAAGCGCTCTATACCGGCGATATCGATTTGAAGAAAGCCCTCAGGGAAGTCGAGCGGGCTTGATTGACATCCGTCAAATAGAACAAAAAAAGAGCAGGATATGTATCCTGCTCTTTCGGTTTCCATGTCATTTGATGCCGGGTGACTAGTCCTTGATGTTGTAACGGCGTTTGAACCGTTCAACGCGTCCGGCGGTATCCATCATCTTGCGCTCACCGGTGAAGAAGGGATGGCATTTGCTGCAGAGTTCGACCTTCATTTCCTTACGGGTCGAACCTGTCGTGAAACGTGCGCCGCAGGCGCAGATAACTTCGGCATCTTTGTAATATACGGGATGTATTTTTTCTTTCATTTCTCTTAATCAGCGTAAACGCTGACCTGCCTCCGATTCTTTGGAGCCGGCTCGAACTTGACCTTGCCGTCAATCTTGGCATAAATGGTAAAGTCTTTTCCCAGCCCGACATTGTGTCCGGGATGAATTTTGGTGCCTCTCTGCCTGACAATGATGCTGCCGGCATTAACCAGCGTTCCGTCATATTCTTTCACGCCGAGGCGTTGAGACTGACTGTCACGACCGTTCTTGGTCTTTCCGCCGCCTTTTTTATGCGCCATTCTCTGCTACCTCTTCTGTCACTTCTTTCTTCTTCCGGCGGGGTTTCTTTTCAGCTTCTCCGCCTTCGCTGCCGATGATATCGTTGATGAGAAGCCTCGTGTAGGTCTGGCGGTGTCCGTTTTTCTTCTCGTAACGGGTCTTGGGTTTGTAATGGAGCACAATGATTTTCTCAGCCCTTTTGTCTCCCTGACAGGTGGCCGTTACTTTGGCGCCTTCTACTACAGGATTCCCGATTGTGACGTTGTCGTCATCGGCGATGAGTAATACTTTGTCCAATTCGACGGTATCGCCTTCGAAGGCTTCCATCCGGTCAACATCGACGACCTGTCCGGATGTAACCTTGTACTGCTTCCCGCCGGTCTCAATTATCGCGTAAATTGCAGGTCTCCTTATTTATAAATTGAATAGAACCGGTAACATGCCGGCTCCGACTACGTAATGATAGCACAAACCAGATGATTTTACCAGTAAGCCATGCCTGATGTCAAGGTGAACCTGCTCCACAGCCTGCTTTCAGACATATTGATTATACCATCATCTTTCACATAAAGGCATGCCGGAGCAATCGCTCCGGCATCTTCGGATACATCTTGAATGTAATCGTCTATGGTAACGGGCCGTAATCATCGACGGCGGCTTTTACCTTCGTGTAGGCATCAGCCGTTACCCATGTTTTCCAGACTTCGTCATATTCTCTCAGGAACCAGACGGCTGCCCGTTCCCAGTTCTGGATTTCATTGGTTTCCGCCCAGGCAAGTGCCCGGTTACACCGGTCTACCCGTACTTCGAAATGCTCCATCATTGCCGCGACATCGGGTGCCTTTTCCCGCAGCCCTGCGTGGGCAATAATTGCTACCGGAACGCTCTCGTAAGCACAGGCTTCATCGAGCGGCCTGAGTGACGGGTCGTCGACTGCCGCCTGTATGGTTGCCCAGACATCAGGGTCATAGGCAGGTTCTTCGACCACGTACCAGTCGTACATGCCCATCAGCGGTGACGGCGCCCAGTAGTAACCGAAAACCGGTTCGTTCTTCATCTGCGGGCCGGCCAGTGCGGCCGTTTCGGCGCCGGACGTGCCCGGGGTAATGATATTGTAATAGTCGTCGAGTCCGTAAGCTTCGAACTTGATTTCGTTGATTTCGGTACAGGCCCACCCGACCATGCTGTTGATGAACAGTCCCTTGTTCGGGTTTTCCGGGTCTTTGAACAGTTCCCAGTTGTCTTTCATGTCTTCGACGGTATCGATGCCGTATTCTTCATGGACCCACTGCGGAATACAGAAGAACTGCGGTCCGCCTTCGAGGCTGTAGCCGAGTGTCTCGATGTTCCCTTTTGCCGTTTCCTCTTCATACCACTCCGGGTAATTCTGCTGCCAGGCCTCGATATCGATATCGATTTCTCCCTTGGTAATCGCTACCTGCATGACCGGGGTATCCATCTGGATAACTTCGGTCGGATAATCGTATCCCTTTTCGATGATGAATTGGGCTATCGAGTTGGAGAGCCATATCGACTCCCACTGGCGGTCGGAAAATTTGATGGTTGGTTTGGCAGTTTCTCCCGAACAACCGGCGATGAACGGAATGGTGATTATCATCGTCAGTGCCAGCAATATGAATTTGTTGATTTGACTGAATTTCTTCATTATGTACATACCTCCTCAGGTAGTTGTGATGCCCTGCCGTGTTTTTCTGGACATCTGTCCGTAGCAGGGTGGTAACAGGGTCATGTCCCGGTTTTGACTGTATCTGAAAATGAAAAGGGGGTGCAGGAATGTTCCTGCATCCCCAATGGTTTCGTGATTGTCGGGCAGATTACGGCAGGTTGCCGTACGCATCGAGCGCGGCTTTCACTTTCGTATAAATGTCTGCCGGTACCCAGGGTTTCCAGTGGCTGTCGTATTCTCTCAGGAACCAGACAGCCGCTTTTTCCCAGTCCTGTACCTCGTTGGTTTCTGCCCAGGCCAATGTCTTGTTACAGCGGTCGAGACCTATTTCAAAATTCTCGAGCATGGCGGCGACATCCGGAGCCTTGCTTCGGAAGTCTTTGTTAGCGATTATCGCCAGGGGGACGCTTTCGAAAGCGCAGGCTTCATCGATAGGTCTGATTGACGGGTCATCGACTGCCGCCTGAATTTTTGCCCAGACTTCAGCGTCATAGGCAGGCTCTTCGAGAACGTACCAGTCGTACATACCCATCAGAGGGGTCGGTGACCAGTAGTATCCGAAGACCGGTTCGCTCTTCATCTGCGGGCCGGCCAGTGCGGCCGTTTCGGCGCCGGATGTGCCCGGCGTAATCATGTTGTAAAATTCGTCAAGCCCGTA
Organism: uncultured Dehalococcoidales bacterium; assembly: GCA_964433075.1. Taxonomy (GTDB): domain Bacteria; phylum Chloroflexota; class Dehalococcoidia; order Dehalococcoidales; family UBA2162; genus MGML01. The sequence continues at coordinate 1,677 of CAYSQK010000026.1, read as the reverse complement.
GGCTTCGAACTTGATTTCGTTAATCTCGGTACAGGCCCACCCGACCATACTGTTGATGAACAGTCCTTTACTCGGGTCTTCCGGGTCTTTGAACAGTTCCCAGTTGTCTTTCATGTCTTCGACGGTATCAATACCGTATTCGTCATGGACCCACTGGGGAATGCACCAGAACTGCGGCCCGCCTTCGAGGCTGTAGCCGAGTGTTTCGATGTTGCCGTTGGCAGAATGTTCTTCATACCAGTCGGGGAAATTCTGCTGCCAGGCTTCGAGATCGACATCGATTTCGCCTTTGAGTATCGCTACCTGCATGACCGGGGTATCCATCTGGATAACTTCGGTCGGGTAACCGTACCCTTCTTCGATGATGAACTGAGCTACCGAGTTTGAAAGCCAGACTGATTCCCATTGACGGTCCGGGAACCGGATGGTCGCTTTCGTTTCTTCCGTATCACCCGAACATCCCGCGATAAAGGGGATTACCAGTACCAGCGCTAACGCCAGCATGATGAATTTTTTGAAAAATCCTGTTTTGGTGTTCAAAATGTTTCCTCCTTTGAATAAATCTTTCTCAACGGTAAGTGCACCGCCGGTAAAAGTATCTGGTGTTTACTTACGTTGTTTCACCTCCTTTCACTAATGTGAGTGTATTTCTGAGAAAAAGCCGGGCAGCGTTCCTAGCCGGACGTTGAACTGTTCGGCCGGTTGGCAAAACCCTGGCTGATGCGGTCGAGGATAATGGCCATGAAGACGATTCCCATTCCTGCCAGAACGCCTCTGCCTACCTGCAGGCGGCTGATACCGAGCAGAATTTCCGTCCCCATGCCTGCAGCGCCGATCATCGAGGCAATAACCACCATGGCCAGTGCCATCATAATCGTCTGATTGAGGCCGGCGAGGATAGTTGGCATCGCCATAGGTACCTGTACCTTGTGTAACAACTGCCAGGCTGTCGTGCCGAACGATTTCGATGCTTCGACGACCGAACTGTCGACCTGCCGGATACCGAGACTCGTCAGGCGGATAATCGGCGGTACGGCGTAGATGCAGGTCGCTATCACCGCCGGTACCCTGCCGATGCCGAACAGCATCAGCGCCGGGATGAGGTAGACGAAACTCGGCATGGTCTGCATGCCGTCGAGTATCGGCCGTATCGTGTTATTGAACCGGTCGCTCCGGGCGGCAATGATACCGAGCGGAAGTCCGATGATAACGCATATCATGGCTGACGTCAGGGTGATAGCCAGTGTCTGGGAAGCCAGGTCGAGCAGTCCTGCCAGACTGATGAGCAGCAGGAAGACGACTGATGTCAGCCCGAATTTCAGGCTGACGGTGCGCCATGCCAGCAGTCCGGTAATAACGGGAATGGACCACCACGGCAGCCAGAGGAAATATCGTTCCAGCGGCAGCAGGACGCCGTGCAGCAGTACCTTGTTGACAAGCGAGAAGAACGGGTCCCAGTTGATGACCACCCACTCAACGATATTATCGATGAACTTGATGACGTCCCAGCCGAAATTCCATTCGTTCGGGAAATCGATTGCCGTTCTGGCCATGCCGTCGGCAGGGATAATCGCATAGAGGAGTGCTGAAAGCCCCATCAGGGCGGCGAACCCGAGAACAATCAGTCCTGCCTTGATGGCGGTCGGCATGTTTTTCCTGCCCCGCCATCCGGTAAGG